>JBKJJB010000375.1:0-33231 GCA_046598235.1 Chitinophagales bacterium | reverse complement strand
CCATTTTTGTAAAATAGTTTTGGTCAGCTCTTTTCCGAGTGAGCCGGTACCACCGGTAATTAGAATTGATTTATTGGAAAGCATATATAATTTTAATTAATTAGAGGGATAGCCCGTCTGCATGTATTGCCCCCAGGTCCAGTAATTTCTTTTTTCAAGCATTAGATTATAATCGGCAGTATGATTCTGTTCTTTTTTATTCCAGTTAATAATGGCATTTTTTACAGAAGAATATTCCACTTCGGTAAGTTTACCCTCGTGGTGCGCAGTATTTATCACCTGCATAGCTTCTGCAAAAAAGTTGTACACGCAGTACATAGCCGCAATTCGCAGCAGTCTTTCCTTTGAAATTTTATTCCGGCTTATCCAATGAGGCTCTCTGAAAAACAGAGCATCAAACTCCCATATCCTTGCAGCTACTGATGGGGATTGGTCATGGGTGTTAAAGTACTTTTGCTGATAGGAGAAGTTGTCGAAATTGTCAGGCAAATGTCCACGGTTAGTTCGAACATCAAACAGACCAAATCCTTTCTCTGTCATAAACGCCAGTACATCGCAGAATTTGGTTTGGTTTTGGTAAATGTCATGTAATCCTATTTCTAGTTCAATGGTATTTACCTCATTAAGCCTTACGTCATCAATGCCTTTTATAATTTCTAACTCAGCTCCCTGCACATCCAGTTTAATAGCGTCAAAATGTTTTACCCTATACTCATTCAGAGCGGTTTCAAGTGTAATCGTATTAATTTCTATCTCCCTCATTGGGAAAAAATAGGAATTAGTGTTAGAAAAAAACTGTTGATCTTCTTTCAGTTTCAAGATAGAAGTGCCGGTAGGAATATTGGATAAATAGAGAGTTCTTTTACCGTTAGCACCCGATAATGCTTTATTGATGTAAGTGAAATCTTGGGGATAAGCGTATCTATCAACAGTATTAATTAAATCGTTATAAGATCTTTCGTCAGGTTCAAAAACGTAATAGTTTGCATTACCAATTAATTTTTCATGGTGCGGCTGCAGATTTACGGCCCCACCCACATCTACAAAATTTAATTTCTGACCTTGTAATAGGATATTCAATTCATCGTATACATAGGAACTCCTTAAATGTTTAACAGGTTTAGTGGGGCTAACTACATTGTCTGGATTGTCAACCAATAATTTGCCAATACGTTTTTTAATCCTGCTCAAAAAAGATCTCACATTTAATCTCATAGTTTGGGTTAAAGTAATTACCGGATTAAAGATTTTAATTTTCTAACAATTCTGTTTTGTTCAGTGTTTTTCTGAGCGGGTGATGATTTTCTGCGGAAAGCAACTTGCACCGCAAGCCTTTCTCCATCGGCTGCATTTCCTCCTGCATGAACTCCTTTGAAACCATCAAACAATACGGCCGTTCCTTTCTTTTTAGTAAAAGTAATCGTATTCTCCAACAGATATTTTGACAGCAGAGAGTTTTCAATTAGATCATCTCCAAAATGTGTTGTGCCTCTAATGCTAGCAGGGAATTTCATTAATAAGTCTTTTCTATAAAGAAATAAACCCCTTCCATAGAGATTATCTTTCTGCGCATATTGACGTGAAATCTTATCATCAATAGAATAGTGAATAAAAGTAAGGAAAGGTGATCTTGACATAGCGTTGCTTCCCTTTACAAACTTAAAGGGGCCATCTTCCAGTGAAACATCGGATAAGTAAATCAGCATCTTTGCAACATCTTCATCTGCATCAAAGTGGTAATAATTGGTTGGAGAAATATAATCATACTCATGGTTATGCCGGAACCATTTTTGTCTTGAGTGTGAGTAATCCCATGCGGCATAAAGCATCTCCATGTTCATCTGCTTGTAATCGGAGATTACATCTAAAATTTGGTTTTTATGAATGAAATTTTCTATAAACTTAAATTCTGATGAATTGTTTTCATACGCATTGGCTCCTCTCCAATCAGATTCATTTTCATATTTCTTTCTGGCATTGAAAAGTTGATTATCGCACCAGGTTAGAAATTCGGAATCCAAGGCAAACTCATATTCCAGGAAGCCAGCTTCTTTAAAAGATGCAAGATTATCTTTATACTGATTTGATCTGACAATATTCTTTTTAGTAATCAAATCTTTATCTGAAGTTTTATTGTCTATATATTTTTCTGCCAGTTGTATTGAGTTACTATGGATAATTTTCAAAACAGAGTTCAGTTCAGGCTCGCCCATTGTTTTCTGCTCGAAGATGCCAAGTAACTGATTTAGGTAGTTTTCTGCAGAACTGTGAAATTTATCTATGGGATTAGACGGGTTAGATGTTACAATAAAATTGATGACGGCATCCAGTGAATTAATCAGTTCCAGAATTTGAACATTATCAACTTTTGTAAAATTATTTGTAACAAGTGTTGAATTGAAATACTTATTCTTTTCGTATTCGAAAGTTTGCATAAAGTATTTTTCCATCGATCATTCAGTTTTATTGTTTCAATTCAAAACTTGTATTTCAGAACTCAGTTGAGTTAAGCGGCCGTTTTTTTCACCTACTATTTCGATTATTGGTACATTGACAATTAAACGGTCCACCACATCATAAGGCTCGCTTTCTAAAGAACCCGCCCATAAATACGGCAGGTAATCTCCGGCCGGAAGCGATAAATTGTGAAACCTGATTAAAGCTTTCCCTTTTTTCCCTTTTGAAAAAGGATTGCTGCTGATAATATACGAGTTAGCAGAAACAGGACTCAAATTATCAGCGGACTCAATCATGATGCTGATTTTTAAACTATCAACAGTTTCAAATGCCTCATACTCTATCTCAAAGAAAATTTCATCTTCCGTATTAAAGGAAGTTGCTACGTGGTGTTCTTTGTCTAAAATTTTGAGAGAAGTAAATCTTAAAAAACCGGCATACCTTCCTTCGGAGGAACATCTGTTAATCCTGTTTGATAAATTAGTGAAGCCATCTAACTCAAACGCTCCAAGACTGTTTCTTTTATAGAGGTTAAGAACTTCATTCATATCACCGGCAGCTTGGATCATGCCGTTTTGCATATAGATTCCTTTTTTACAAAGTGCTTTGATACTGGCTAAATTATGGCTTACAAACAAAATTGTTCTTCCTTCTTTTTTACTGGCGTCATTCATTTTGCCGAGGCATTTAGCCTGAAACTCGGCATCGCCTACAGCTAAAACTTCATCAACAATCATAATGTCTGGCTCTAAATGTGCTGCTACTGCAAAGGCAAGCCGTACATACATTCCGCTGCTGTATCTTTTTACAGGGGTGTTCAAGTACTTTTCTACCCCTGCAAAGTCAATTATCTCATCAAACTTGCGGTCTATCTCCCGCTTGGTCATACCCAAAATATGTCCGTTCAAATAAATGTTTTCAATGCCTGTAAGCTCAGGATGAAAGCCGGTACCTACTTCCAACAAGCTGGCTATTCTTCCCTTTACTTTTATAGTACCTGTTGTGGGGGCAGTTACTTTAGATAATATTTTTAGCAAGGTGCTTTTGCCGGCACCATTTCTTCCAATTACTCCCAAAACATCTCCCTGATTAACTTCAAAGTTAATGTCCTTGAGCGCCCATACATAATCAGAAGTATTTTTCTGTGTGCGATCGTTAACCTGAGCTAACTTAATGGTGGGGTCTTCCTGTCCTCTTATTTTTGCCCATAGTTTATAGGCATCTGCTTTAAAGGTGGCAGCACTTACATTGCCTAACCGGTATAGTTTGGAAATATTTTCCGCTTTAATAGCTAACTCACTCATAGTTACACAGTATCCATAAAGGTTTTTTCCACCTGATTAAAAATAACAATACCAACAAAGGTAACTACAACCATAAAGCCCGCACTGTAACCTAATGCCAACCACGAGAAAGTTCCATTTCCTAAAACACTGAATCGAAATGCTTCAATAAGCGGGGATATAGGATTGAGCATAAGATAGATTTTGAACCTTTCCGGCACTTCTGAAACAGGATAAATAACAGGAGTAGCATACATTAAGAGTGAAACCCCGTATGTAATGAACATTTGTAAATCGCGGTATTTAGTAGTAATTGCTGAGGTGATAATACCTACACCAAAGGCAATTCCAGCCATGAGTAAAATTAATACAGGCAACAGAAACAGATATAGATTGAAATGAAAAACATGCTCTCTGAATAAGATGTAATATACAATGAGAATTACCAGTACAGAAAGTTGTATGAACAATTTAATAAGGTTAGATATAGTAGTAGAGATAGGTGATACAAGGCGTGGGAAATATACCTTACCGAATATACCCGCGTTGTTCACAAAAGTACCGGAGGATGAAATAAAGCACTGTTGAAAGTAGTTCCAAAGGGTGGTGCCTGTTAGGTAGAAAATGGGAGCGGGAATACCATCGGTTTGTATGCCTGCAATTCTGCTGAAAACAAAAGTATACATGAACACCGTCATAAACGGGCTGATAAAAAACCAAATAGGACCTAAGATAGTCTGCTTGTATTGCGAAGCAATATCACGCTTTACAAACATCCAGATTAAGTCTTTATAGTGCCAAATCTCCTTAAAGTTGATATCCAATAAATTTCTTTTGGCGGATATTTCTTCGGTCCAGGTTTGTTCCATTTTTAGCTCATTATTATTCTCTTCATTGAGAATTATATTTCCTAGTGATATCGAGAGTTGACAACTGCTTATAATTTATTAAAGGTGCGAATATAATCGCTAAACGTACTTTTTATTCCCTCTTGCAGATTAATACGATGTTTCCATCCTAACGCATTTATTTTTGATACATCCATTAATTTGCGCGGTGTGCCATCGGGTTTAGTGGTATTAAAATAAATAGCTCCCTCAAAACCAACAATATCTTTTATAAGTAAAGCTAAATCATTAATAGTTATATCTTCTCCGGTGCCGACATTCAAAAAACTTTTGTTGTTGTAATTCTTCATTAAAAAAAAACAAGCATCAGCCAAATCATCTACATGCATAAACTCTCTTTTTGGAGTTCCTGTTCCCCATATTTCTACCTGGGAGGTATTATTCATTTTTGCTTCATAAAATTTTCGAATAAGTGCGGGCAATACATGCGATTTTTCTAAATCGTAGTTATCGTTAGTGCCGTAGAGATTAGTAGGCATGGCTGAAATAAAATTGCAACCGTATTGGTCGCGGTAAGCCTCGCACATTTTTATACCTGCTATTTTAGCAATGGCATAAGGTTCATTGGTGGGTTCAAGATAGCCGCTCAGTAAGTATTCTTCTTTAAGCGGTTGAGGAGCTAACTTGGGATAAATGCAAGACGACCCTAAAAAGAGAAGTTTAGTTACTCCATTTTTATAAGACGCATGAATAATATTCGATTGAATAGCAAGGTTATCATAAAGGAATTCTGCCTTGTAAGTATTGTTTGCAAAAATACCTCCCACTTTGGCGGCTGCTACAAAAACAAATTCGGGCTTTTCTGCAGCAAAGAAATTATTGACTGCTGATTGATTGGTTAAATCAAGTTCCTTCGAACTTCTTTTAATAATATTCTGATAGCCTTCTGATTGTAACTTGCGGACTATTGCAGAGCCAACCATTCCATTGTGACCTGCTACATATATCTTTGAACTCTCATTCATCAACCAAGTATCTCTTTTTTATCGTAATCCATCATTATTTTAACCAACTCATCTATATCGGTTTTAGTTTCCCAACCAAGATTTCGTTTTGCCTTTTCTGCATTGCCTATCAGTTCGTCCACTTCGGTAGGTCTGAAATATTTAGGGTCAATTTCAATAATAGTTTTTCCAGTGTTTTTGTCTATTCCCTTTTCAGTAATGTCTTTCCCTTCCCAAATAAGTTCGTATCCCAAATGCCGCGCAGACTTTTCTGCAAATTCACGAATAGAATATGATTTGCCTGTAGCTAAAACATAATCTTCGGGAGTTTCTTGCTGTAACATGCGCCACATGCCTTCTACATATTCCGGTGCATAGCCCCAGTCTCTTTTCGAATTGAGATTGCCCAATTTAAGACTGGTTATTTTACCTGTACGAACCATGCAAAGTCCTCTTGTTATTTTTCGTGTTACAAATGTTTTGCCTCTTCTTTCGCTTTCATGGTTGAACAGTATTCCATTGCAGGCGAACAGATTGTATGCCTCTCTAAAGTTTTTTACAATCCAGTAGCCATATATTTTGGCTACACCATACGGGCTTCGTGGATAGAAGGGGGTGGTTTCTGATTGTGGTACTTCCTGCACTTTCCCGAATAACTCGGAAGTAGATGCCTGATAAAATTTTGCTTTGGGACAATGCAATCGCATGGCATCTAAAATTCTTAACGTTCCTAACGAATCTACTTGCGCAGTATATTCCGGCACTTCAAACGAAACCTGCACATGGCTTTGTGCTGACAAATTATAAATCTCATCGGGTTTTATAAGCCACAATAAATGATTGATGTTAGAACTGTCAGTAATGTCTCCATGGTGAAGATGAAGTTTATCAAAAATATGCTCAATCCTTTCGGTATTGAAGGTGCTTGATCTACGGAGCATCCCGTGAACTTCATACCCTTTGCTCAACAATAACTCTGCTAAATAGGAACCATCCTGCCCGGTAATTCCTGTAATAAAAGCTTTTTTCACGGAGGCGAAATTTTAAAGGTCAAATTTGAAAATAATTAATGATCGAGTATGAATTGATATGTTTTCAAAAGAATTTGCATAGTTCATTTTCTTTAGCTTCAGTTCATACTTTCTTATAATACTCAGTCTTCATTGGCGGGCAATTGTAAGGCCCACAATCCGAGTGCTTTTCTTTTCTCTTTTGCTTCCAATATTTTAGCAGTTTCCGAAAAAGTTCTTTTTAAGGTGGTCAGTTTAGAGCGGAAGCAATTCGATTTTTACAAATTCATGAACTTTAGGCAACAGATTTCGCAATCGTTCTGTGGCAAAAACATCTTCCATGTAACAGTATTGTGAAATTTAAATATTAGCTGTGCAATACAACTTCTATTTTTGGAAACGGTTGCGTGGTAATCAGAAATAAGAGGAATGTTATTTTTTCTTCTTAACGACTTTTGCTGCCTTTTTAGGTTTTTCTGCCTTTTTAGCTTTTGGCTCTTTCGCGGGCTTGGTTGCCGCCTTCTCTTTTTTTACCAATTCTTTTTCCTTCGCCTTTTGCGCTTTTTTATCTTGCTTTAATTTGTCGGCTTCGGCTTTTTCGTTCATCCAAACGTCATCCTTATGCTCTCCCAAAATAACTACTTCTTTATTTCTGGAATAGAAATCGGCTGCTTTCTGCATTTCGTCTTTACTATCGCTTCTGATTTTCATTCCTGAATTAGTTCCTTTGCTGCGAACTTCGATATAGAATCCATCTTTTAATCGTTTCGGTCTGGTTGGCGGTCTTCCCATGGTTACTTTATTTTATTTTTTTAAAAGTTGAAATATAGCATTTTATATTTAATACAAAATCTTTCAAATACGGTGAGCGGTAAGTGTTATAAAGGGTAATACGAATGAAGGAAAGCAATTTTTATCGTTTTGATGATTTGCGATAAAGGTTTTTTACATCTGAAAATTATTTTTGCAAATAGAAAACAACATGTATCTTTTCACCCATATTTAAAACCTATATACCATGAAAAAAATTTTACTATTTACAACCTGCTTTATTCTTGTTTTTTCTGTTTCAGCGCAGTATTGCGGAAACTCCGGTTCAAGTCAATGCACTGCTTCGGGTGCTGTTTTGCAACCCGGTCTTTCGCCCATGTCCGATTCGCTTCCGCCTTTTGTAAACAATGTAGCTTCTACAACTGTTATTGAGTTTAGAAATTTCAACACCGTTTTTTTTGGAGGAGGCCAGTTTACCTTACAATCACTCAAGCTTGATAGTATTGAAAATCTGCCTAATGGTTTGTGTTGGGCAAGCGATAAAGTCAATAATACTTATGCAAATTCCGAAAACGGATGTATAAAGGTAAACGGTACGCCTTGCGATTCTACAGGGCAATATAAGTTAAGAATTATTGCGACAGCAGTTCTCACAAATGGGTTTACAGTTCAGGTAGATGCTTCTTCTGTTGGATTGCATTATTATGTGCGTGTAATAAACAGTGGCAATGCTATAACACCGGTTGACACGCTAACAACAATACCGTTTGTTCCTTATGGCGGAGTCTGTTCGGCATCGCCACCACCGGTTGTAAATCTAGGTGCCGACCAAAATGTTTGTAGCGGAAGTATTGCTACTCTTAATCCTGTAGTTACAGGTGGATTACAGCCGGTTACCTATTTATGGCAATCTACAGGAAACTCTTTAAGTTGTAGTACCTGCCTAAATCCCACTGCAACGCTTACTCAAAATTCAACTTATACAGTTACGGTAACTGATGCAGCAGGCAACTCGGATATTGATACTATCGATTACACAGTATCGGGTGGTGCAGGTAATTTTCAAATAACAGCTAATGGAGCTACCTCTCTCTGCCGTGGAAGTTCAGTTACCTTGCATGCTGCACAGAATGCTTCTTTCGCTAATCAGTGGCAGCGCAATGGAGTTGATATTATAGGGGAGATGGATAGCACATACACTATAGCTGATTCATCAGGTGCTTATTCGGTATCATACAGCAGCGGAGGATGTAATGCAACAAGTAATGTAATAACTGTTACGGTTAGCGAGACTCCTTCTGTAACTGTTTCTCCAGCAGGTCCCGTAGCTGTTTGCCAGGGAAGCAGTATTACTCTTCAAGCCACTGCTACTGCAGGAGTTACTTATTTGTGGCAGTTAAATGGTAGTAATTTAGGCACAGCAACCACCTCAAGTTACAGTGCCTCGGCATTTGGAGGTTCATATAGAGTAGTTGTAAAAAATGCTTCTAATTGTGCGGATACCAGCAATGCGATAGCTGTCACAATTAATCCTTTGCCGAGTGTTACTCTTTCAGGAAATGCAGATACACTTTGCAACACTGCCGCTTCTATAACATTAACAGGCGGTAGTCCTTCCGGGGGAACATACAGCGGTATAGGAATTACAGGAAACTCTTTTAATCCTGGTACATCCGGCACTGGTACGCACACTATTGCTTATACATATATAGATGGAAACACATGTACCAATTCTGCAACTGAAACAATTGTGGTTCGTCTTTGCACCGGTATAAATGATTTAGAAGAAAGTCTTATTACAATTTATCCTAATCCTGCTAATAAACAACTGATAGTAACTGCTGATTTAATTACTGATGCAAATACTACTTTCCGCATTTGTGATATAACCGGTAAAGTAACAGCAGCACCTTTCAAGTATGAAGGTCATCAGATTAGTTTCAATATTGCTTCTCTGCAAGCAGGTATGTATTGGATAAAACTTAATATTCAGGGTAAAGAGGTTAGTAAAAAATTTATCAAGGTAGATTGATATTGATAATGCGAGTTAAAGCCCCGCGTAAATTTTACTGCGGGGCTTTTTAGTTTTATCACGCTTCTTTCGGAATTCATTCAGCTTTACTTAGATTTGTTTAATAAAATAAAATGCAACGTTTCGCATCCTAAGAAGTTCAGTGGCAGAAATGTATAGCGGCAATAAATTGTGAAACATTTAGCATACCTCAACAAATATTTTTTAAAGTACAAATGGAGAATTCTTGGCGGAATTCTCTTTGTTATTTGTTCGAACGCATTAAGCGTTTATAATCCTGTTATCACCAAACAGGCCGTTGATTTAATATCTAATAACCTTAGTAAAATCCGCTCTTCTGACCAGCTGATAGAAGATATTCAATCAGAAATAGGCTTGCAGGTTCTTTTCTTGTTTCTTAAGTATCTCGGAGTAGCATTACTGGCAGGAGCATTTACATTTTTTATGCGCCAGTCTATCATTGTAGTTTCACGCATGATAGAGTTTGATATGAAGAATGAGATCTATGATCACTATCAAAAACTTGACTTAGCATTTTATAGACGTAACAACACAGGCGATATGATGAATCGTATTACGGAAGACGTAAGTCGTGTGCGAATGTATGTAGGTCCTGCTATTATGTATTCAGTGAACTTGTTTTTCACTATAACATTTGCGGTCATCTCTATGTTTCTTATCAATCCCACGCTTACGTGGTGGGTGTTGATTCCATTGCCTATTCTTTCTCTGATTATTTATTATGTAAATGAATTGGTAGAGAAATCAAGTACACAAATACAAGGCAAGCTTTCTGATTTAACTACCAATGCACAGGAAACATATTCAGGTATTCGGGTGGTGCAGGCGTATGTGCGCGAGAAAGATATGCTTAAACATTTCGTACACGAAAGTGAGGAATACAAGCAGAAGCAACTACATCTTGCAAAGATTGATTCTATCTATTTCCCTTCTATGACTTTTTTAGTGGGTTGCAGTATTATCATAGTCATTTTTGTTGGCGGTATGCAAATAGGCGCGAAAAAACTTTCAGCCGGAGAAATTGCTGCGTTTATTATGTACACCAATATGCTTATGTGGCCTGTAAGTTCATTGGGTTGGGTAGCATCTATGATTCAGCGCGCTGTTGCGTCACAAAAGCGTATCAATGAATTTCTTCAATATCAACCTGCCATTGCAGAAAAGGGAGGAGTTGAAAAGCAGATAAAAGGAGAAATAGTATTCGACCATGTATCATTTACATATCCCGATACGGGTATTAAAGCACTGAAAGATGTTTCATTCAAATTGAAGCCCGGTGAAAGAATTGCCATTATTGGCAGAACAGGTTCCGGCAAAACAACTATTGCGGACCTTATTATGCGAATGTATGATGTAAGCACCGGAAAAATTTCGATTGACGGAACTAACATTAGTGATTTCAAACTAAGTTCACTTCGTAAGCAAATTGGCTTTGTTCCTCAAGATGTTTTTCTTTTTTCTGAAAGCATTACGCAGAATATTTCTTTCGGATTGGAAACGAGCGATAAGGATACTGCAAAACGTTTTGCCCATTACGCATCTATCGGGAAAGAAATAGAAACTTTTCCTGAAGGTTATGAAACAATTGTTGGAGAAAGAGGGGTTACTCTTTCGGGCGGTCAAAAGCAACGAATATCAATTGCCCGCAGTCTAATTAAGCAACCAAATGTACTTGTGTTGGATGACTGTTTAAGCGCAGTAGATACAGCAACAGAAAAGGAGATTCAGAAAAATTTAGATGAAGTGCTTGCAAACAAAACAGCTATCATCATAACGCACCGTATATTTTCGCTCATACAGTTTGATAACATACTTGTATTAGATGAAGGAAAAATAGTTGAACAAGGTACACACGATGAACTGTTGAAAAAAATGGGAATTTATTCAGAGATATATGAACGACAATTGAGTGAACAAAAGGAGGAAGTTGCTGTTTGATGGTATAATGTTTGTTAAAGAAAATATATCTTAGCCAATAATTAAACAGGGCAACTAATTTCAAATATTCAATCATAACCTAAAACCGAGCAAACCGTGGAGAACAATACTGGTGGAAAATACAGTGGCTTTTTTAGCAAGAAACTAAAAGCAGGTAAACGCAGAACCTACTTTTTTGATGTAAGAAGTACGAAACAAGGTGATTTCTTTTTGACAATTACAGAGAGTAAAAAGAAGTTTGAAGGAGAAGGCTACGACAGCCATAAAATATTTCTATACAAAGAGGATTTTAAGAAATTTCTTGAGGCGCTTAACGAAACAGTTGAGTATATTAAAACTGACTTGATGCCTGAATATGATTATGATTCAGAACGTCCGACCCGTCCCACAAATAATCAGCAGCATGAAAATTCAACCGAAAGTATTTCAGCAGAATCAAGTTCAGAAGAATCTCATAAAGAATCAACTGACACACCACCAACACCTCAGATAGGTGACGATGAACAAATGGATTGGAATTAATATTTTCTGAAAGAATAAAATCAATTAAAAGCCTAACGAGTAATCGGTAGGCTTTTTTTTATTCAGTTGGATTGCAATAGTAATCCTGTAGCTGGTAGTAGTCAACTGCCTCGTTTAGTTTATTCGGATTATCGCACACCTTCTTATCATTTTCCAATAACGAACAGTTGTAGCCATTACTTTGATAGGCATTTTTGAGCGAATCAACCTTGAAATGATTAACGTCATTTGACGCACAGATTTTATACGACAATCCGTTATTTGTTGCTGAAACACAATAGGCGCAATACTGTTTGCATTCGTAGCATTTATGGCAAGAAGAGGCAAACACAAGTAGAAAGAAGGTAACTACTAACAAGGTAGTTTTCATAATCATCAAACGCAAGGTTCAAAAAATATTTTTAGTAATTACAAAATAAATGATTCTATTTGCAACGCTAAAGGTGACAATTTCATGTTACAATGAATAGTCCAATAGGGAATCAGGTGAAAATCCTGAGTAGTACCCGCTGCTGTAAGCTCTTTAAAAGTTTCTATCTCACAAAGCCACTGGTGTAAAAACCGGGAAGGCGATAGAAACAGAGTAAACCAGAAGACCTGCCTTCGGCACATTAGTCAAAAGCTTTCGGGAAGAAAGGCGGAGAACTGGAACAGTGCACGGTTTCATAATCCATCCATTCATTTTTCGGGGCGAATTTTTTAACCAATTTAAATCATTGTTATAATGAAAAAATTCAACCTATTCATGTGTGCCACACTTATGGCAAGTTTTCTTTTCTCTCAAACAGTTTCTACATTCGAAGACCTTCCTCTTGCTACCGACACCTTTTGGAATGGCAGCGATTTAAGTGGTGGCTTCAATAGTGGCAATGCCAATTTTGTAAACGATTACAACACCGCGTGGGCTTCGTGGAGTGGTTTTACATACTCGAATAAGAAGGATAGCACGACCGCTGGTTTCGGTAATCAATACGCAGCTATCACTGCAAGCGGCTATAACGGTTCAGAACAGTACGCTGTTGCCGATGAATACGGCAATGCGAAAATTCGATTAACTGGTAATGCATCGGGTAAATTGGTAAAAGGCTTTTATGTAACCAATACCACCTATGCATATCTGAGCATGAAAAACGGAGATCAATTTGCTAAGAAATTTGGAGGCGCTACCAGTGCCGATCCGGATTGGTTTCGTTTGCGTGCTATGGGATGGCTCAACGGAGCAATGAAACAACAGGCAGTAGACTTTTTCCTTGCAGATTTTCGTTCGGCTGATAGTACACAGGATTATATGCTTAGCGACTGGACTTGGTTTGATTTGCAGCCTCTGGGTGATGTGGATAGCATTATTTTTCAACTTACTTCATCTGACACTGCTTTCGGTTACATGAATACACCGGCTTATTTCGCGATGGACAATTTCACTACAGGCGATACTGCTTATGCGCAACCAACAGCTAACGATGATGCTGTAACTACTACCTACTTAAACGACACGGTGATTGCCGTGCTTGCCAACGATGCCGGTTTAATTGCCAATCCTTATACTGTTGAATTATTGAGTGCACCACTTATTCCGGGTGCTATGGCTACGGTTGAGAATAATGAAATTCATTACACGCCAGCTATTGGACTTGTTGCTACAGATTCTTTAGTGTATCGTGTTTACGATGCCTTAGGCGCAAGCGATACCGCAGTTGTTTATATAAATGTAACAGGCGTTACAGGGCTTGATGAAATTGCAGATGTTGCTGTAAAGGTTTTTCCAAATCCGTTTAGCAATAACATATCTATTCGTTCATCGGCTGTAATCAATCAAGTTGATTTGTTTGATGTTACAGGAATTTTAGTGAAGACAATTTCTGCTATTGAAAGCAATACACTTGAGTTAAATACGGAAGAACTTTCATTAGGAATTTACTTTGTGAAAATGAGTTCGCTGAACGGAACTTTGGTAAAGAAAATTGTGAAACAATAATTTGAGAACCAGTGATGCCATCGTTTAAAACGATGGCATCACTTTATTAAAATGAGTTTCATGAAAAATATTTTTCTACTGCTGGTTTCTCTACAACTAATAAACTTAGCAGACGCGCAATTTGCACCTGCGGCAAATGTGATGGGAACAACAGCCATGGAAAAAGATAGTTCTGCTTTTGTGGCTTGGGCAACCGGTTGTGTAATTCAGCGCGGGTATATGGATATTGCTGTGCCTGATTCCGGGTATACAACGGTGGGTAATGCAAACTCTGCCATTGGTATGGCAGGGCAAAACGGAGTAGTTAGTTTAGGTGATAGCGGTGTTGCCACACTCGCTTTTCAAAATCCAATTTATAATGGACTAGGTTTCGACTTTGCTGTTTTCGAAAACGGATTTTATACACAAAGCCCTTTAGCATTTCTTGAGTTTGCTTTTGTAGAAGTAAGCAGTGATGGAATCAATTTCTTCCGTTTCCCTGCCACTTCAAATATTCAGGATACTATGCAGATTCCAATGACAGGAGTAGATTGCTCTCTGGTAAATAATCTGGCAGGCAAATATGTTTCCGGCTTCGGCACTCCTTTCGATTTAGAAGAATTGAAAAATGAAGCAGGGATAGATGTAAACAACATTACGCATGTGCGCTTAATAGATGTAGTTGGTTCTATCGGTAATCAATATGCAACACATGACCAATTTGGGCAAAAGATAAATGACCCGTACCCAACAGCATTTGCTTCAAGCGGTTTCGATTTAGATGCAGTGGGAGTTATCAATCAGGTTAGTACTACAGCAGTTGAGGAATTGCGAATTACGAATTACGAATTACGAACTTTCCCAAATCCGTCAGTTGGCAGCGAAGTTCAGATAGCTGTTAATGAAGAGTCGGTTGGAAGCAGACTGAAAGCTTTTGATTTTAGTGGAAGATTGGTACATGAAATGGGGATTTCAACTGTCAACTGTCAACTGTCAACTGTCAACTTCCCTAAAGGAATTTATTTTCTAAAAGTAGAATCGCTCGTAACGAAGTTAGTTGTTGAATGAAATGTGCGCTAACATATCTGTTGCTGTTGTTGTTTGCCTTGTCGAATGCACAGCTAAAAATAGATAGCGTTTATACTTTACCACAAGTAGAAAAAATTTCCTCTACAACTATTTTGAAGGCAAAGATTATTTACTCCATTGCTCCATCAAAAAATCTGAATGATGCATTGCGTGAAAACACGGGTATCTATATCAAGAATTACGGGAATGGTCAACTAGCTTCTATTGCTTTTCGTGGTACAAGCGCAGCACAAACCGATATTTTATGGAATGGAGTAAAATTGAATTCTCCTTCTCTTGGCCAGGTAGATGCTTCGTTGTTTAATATGGGAATGAGCGATCAAGTTCAGGTAAATGGCACTTCGCAATCAGGTAATATCGGAGGCTCGCTGAATATCAATAATGGAACAACCGTTGATTCGATGTTTATGTTTGAAGCGTTTATTACTTACGGAAGTTTTAATACACTTCGCACTTTTGGTAAAGCCGGTTTTGGAAATGGAAAAATTTTCGGGACTACAAGAATCAGCTATATGCAGAGCGATAACGATTATTCTTTTGTAAACACTTACAAGCCAGGAAACGCAAAAGAGAAATTGACGAATGCTAAAGTACAGATGTTACATTTTATGCAACAGTTTAGTGCGAGAGTTAATCAAAATAATTCGCTACACTTTAATTTTTGGTTAAGCGATGCGCAGCGACAAATTCCACCAATCATTAGCAAGCCTTACAGCAAAGAAGTGCAGGATGATTACTCTATGCGCACTTCGCTTTTTTGGAAGGGAAATTTTAGAAAGCTGACGACAGAATTTACTTCTGCGTTTTTGCAGGATGTAATTCACTATAAGAATCCCGAAATTTATTTGAACGAAAAATCTATTATGCAGGCGTTCAGAAATAGTTTTTCGCTTACTTACGATAGCATTAATAAGTTCTCGGTAAATATTGGAGCAGGTTACGATTTTGAAAGAGCTATAGTTCCTTCGTATCAAATTATCAGAGGCAGACATATTGGAAAACTTTCAGCAGACGTAAAGTATGAACCAATAAAGGAAATTCTAGTTCAACTGAAGTTGCGTGAAAGTATTTACGATAAAACCTTTTCGCCTTTTTCTCCGGCACTTTCATTCCGGTATTATAAAATTATCAACCAAGAACATTACTTGATGTTTTTAGTTAGTGCATCGCGCAATTTCAGATTTCCTACACTCAACGATTTGTATTGGGTGCCGGGCGGCAATCGTGATTTAATAACAGAGAAGAGTTGGGATGGAGAGGTAACTGCGCGCTACAATTATCAAAGTCGCTTTACTTTTAAAGCTACAGGATTTTGCAAATACATCACTAATTGGATTCAGTGGATTAATAATGGAACTTACTGGGAGCCGCAAAATGTAAAACGTGTGCTAACGAGAGGAGCAGAAATTTATGCTTCATTTCAAACTCCATCTAATCGCGATTTTATTTTCCGTTTATCCTGTAACTATGCTTACACACGAGCCACCAATCTTGATGCACTTTCGCCTTTCGACCAATCCAAGAATAAGCAATTGATATACGTGCCGCTGCATTTGACAAACGCGAGCGTTCACTTTGAATACAAACGATTTTATTTGAATGCTATAAATACTTTTACCGATGCGGTTTTTATTACTACCGATAATACCCAAAATCTGAAAGGATATTACCTGTTAGATTTAGAAGCAGGGAAAGATTTTATAATTAACCATAAATATGAAATCGGGTTGTCGTTTCGTGTAAATAATTTGACGGATAAACAGTATCAGAACGTAGCGCAACGTCCAATGCCCGGAAGAAATTTTGAAGGAACAATTCGATTTAAACTAAGCTGATGAAAGGAAATTACTTACTCTTAATTCTTATCGCTTTCATTTCTTCTTGCCATAAAGACAAAACTCCCGATTTGCCTACGGGTAAAGGTGTCTACATTATCAATGAAGGCAATTTCAATTTCGGCAATGGCGAAGTTTCTTTTTATGACCCGAATACAAATGCAGTAACGAATAATTTGTTTCAATCTGCAAATGGTTATTCGTTGGGCGATGTAGCGCAAAGCATGTTCATTAAGGATTCTATTGCTTTTGTGGTGATTAATAATTCTGCAAAAATAGAAGTGGTTAAACTTCCATCGTTTCAAAGGATAAGAACGATAACGATTAACGGCTCTTCGCCAAGATACATTCTCCCTGTTAGTGATAGTATTGCTTATGTTACTGAACTTTATTCTAACAAAATTTATGTTGTCAATTATTTAACAGGTAATTTGAAAACTGAAATTTCTATACCTCAGTATACAGAACATTTAGTTCAAGCAGGTGAATATGTTTTTGTTGAAGGGAAGAAAATCTATTCAAATCCTTCTGCTAAGGGTGCTTTGTATAGAATCAGGATAAGCGATAATACCTATATTGATAAGAAAGAATTTGCCGGAGATGCAGAAGGTATTGCAGTTGATTCCAACAAATATGTTTGGATTTTAACTAGTTCAGATAGTGCCTCCGCAACCACAGCTGCTATTAAAGTTTTTGATAGAAATTTTAATCTGCTTTTCAATTATTCATTTAACCAGATTGTTGACCATCCTTCTAGGTTACAAATAGACGCAACACGCGGAATGGTGTGGTATGTTTTAGGAAAAGACGTTTATGGTGTAGATAATTTTCAATTTCCTGGTTGGCCTTATATACGCTCAACTGCATCAAGTATTTATGCTACAGGTGTTGATCAAATAACCGGTGATGTTTATGTAAGCGATGCACTTGACTTTGTTCAGCAATCGCGTATTTACCGTTACAACAAAAACGGAATATTACTTCATTCTTTCACAGCCGGAATTATTTCTGGCAACTTTGCTTTTAATCATGATTAGGAAACATTTGGCGGTAGTTTGCCTTTTATTGTCATTGGTCATTGGTCAATGGTCATGCAGAAGCAAAACCCAGACTAAAGAGCAACACACCACTCATTGCATTAAAGATACTTCGCTGCTGATAAAATATGCCAAAGGGTTTTCGGTTGATTACTACAACAGCTTTAAAGTTATAACTGTAAAGGATTGGAGAGATAGTTCAAAAGTATTTGCGCAATACATTTTAGTACAGAAAGGTAAGCCTGCACCGGTTGATTTTGTCGATGCGCTTTTGCTTGATACACCGATCAGGAAAATAATTTGTATTTCTACTAATCACATTGCTACTCTTACTCGTTTGGGTTTGGTTGATTCAATTTGTGGAGTAGCGAATGTAGATTTGATTTATGATACGGATGTAGTAGCTAAAGTGAAACAGAATCAAATTGCTAATGTAGGAAGCAATGAATTGAATTATGAAAAGATGGTGGAGTTAAATCCATCTTTTGTTTTTACATCGGGCGATTGGGATGGTGGCGATAAAATGAAAAAGAAGTTGAACTCGCTTCATATTAAGTCAGTTTTGAACTTGGACTATATGGAGCAAGAACCTTTGGCGCGTGCTGAATGGATAAAATTTACTGCTGCTTTTTATGATAAGGAATTTGAAGCGGATAGCATTTTTCAGGATGTAGAGAAAAACTATTTGTCGCTAAAGGATAAATTAAAAGGCGTTTTAAGCAAGCCAACGGTGTTTTCCAACCTTCCTTTTAAAGAGATATGGTATATGCCCTGTGGCGAAAACTATATGGCAAAGTTAATTGCCGATGCCGGTGGCGATTTTTTGTGGAAGGATGCAAAGGCGACCAATGGTTTAAATCTGAATTTAGATTATGAAGCCGTATATGCCAAAGCGGCTGATGCTGATATTTGGTTGTGCAATGGTTTTGCCCGTTCGCTCACCGAAATAAAAGCGGCAGATAAGAAGAACACTTTTTTTAATGCCTACAAAACTGCAAGTATTTTCAATAACGATAAACGTAACACACCAAGCGGAGGTTTTGATTTTTGGGAAACCGGTGCATTGAATCCCGATGTGGTGTTGGCTGATTTGATTTTTATTTTCCATCCCGAACTATTGCCTAATCATGAGCTGTATTACTACCGAAAACTAAAATGAGCAGTAGAAATATTATACTGTTTTCTTCTTTCTCAATTCTGACTGTGGTTGTATTTTTCTTGCAACTACTTCTTGGTTCTGTTTCTATTTCTTGTTCAGAAGTGCTGAATATTCTGGCAGGAAACAATATGGGCAATGAAGCATGGCGAAACATTATTTTGGAATCGCGCTTGCCTGCTGCGCTTGCAGCTCTGCTTGCTGGTGCAGGCTTATCAGTAAGTGGTTTGCAAATGCAAACCATGTTTCGCAACCCAATTGCAGGACCTTATGTGCTAGGCATTAGTGCCGGTGCAAGTTTGGGTGTAGCCATATTTATTTTAGCAGCTTCTGCTTTCGGTATTCACGAAATTCATTTGTTGAGTAGTTGGAGTATTATTCTTGCAGCAGCAGCCGGTGCTGTGCTTATTTTTTTTATCAACTTTCTTGTTTCTTATCGCTTGAACGATGTAGTAGCTATTCTTATTATTGGTTTAATGATTGGTGGAGGAATTAGTGCCATGATTGAAATTATGCAGTCGTTCAGCAGCAATGAAGCATTGAAGAATTATGTGCTTTGGACTTTCGGCAGTTTCCGTTATGTTGATTTGAATCAGGTCTTTTATCTCACACTGGTGGTGCTAATAGGAATTGTATTTTCCTTTTTCCTTTCTAAACCATTAAACATTTTGTTGCTGGGCGATACCTATGCAGCAAGTTCAGGCTTAAATATTCGCAACGCAAAAGTGTTGATTGTTTTATGCACCAGTATTTTAGCGGGAAGTGTAACGGCTTTTTGCGGACCAATTGGGTTTGTTGGATTGGCGGTGCCGCATCTTTCACGAGCTATATTTAAAACAGCAGATCATAAAATTTTGATTCCTGCTTGTGCGGTAATTGGAGCAGTTATTTGTGGTCTGTGTAATGTAATTGCATCTACACCAGGCTCTGACAATATTTTGCCCATAAATGCTATTACATCACTTTTGGGTGCACCTGTGGTTATATGGATAATACTTCGTCAACGTAAATTCTAAATGAAACTGCAGGCAGAGAAATTAAATATTGGTTACGGAAGCGATAAAATCGTTTTTCGTGATATTTCTTTTTCTGCCAACGAAGGCGAAATGGTTGCCTTACTCGGTGTAAACGGAATTGGTAAATCAACTTTGTTGAGAACCATTTCTGGATTGCAAAACAGTGTAAGCGGAAACATTTATGTAGGAGAGAAGCAGCTTGAAAACTTACCGGTTCAGGAAAGAGCGAAGCTTATCAGCATTGTTTTGACAGAGAAAATTTTTGTCGATAATATTTCAGTAAAAGAGGTTATTGCATTGGGGCGCTCACCACATACGAGTTGGTTTGGTAAAATGAGATATGAGGATTTAAAAGAATTGGAGAAGGTGATTTCAGCTATGAAGCTGGAAAAACTTCAGGACAAGCTCTTTAATCAAATAAGTGATGGAGAGAGACAGAAGGTTTTAATTGCCCGTGCATTATGTCAGCAAACACCTGTTATCATTTTAGACGAACCGACAGCTTTTCTTGATTTCAGAAACAAAAAGGAGATTCTTCAATTGCTTGCTGCCATTTCAAGAGAAATGAAGAAGATTGTAATTCTTTCAACCCATGATATTGAAGCATCATTAGAGTATAGCAGTAAATGCTGGCTGATGACAGAAGAGAAAAAGTTTGTGGAAGTAAAGCGAAGTGAAAACTTTAGAACAGACGTGATTAACCTATTGTTTGCCGAAGCATCAACTAGCCATCGCTAATTCATCGTAAGTTTTTTCGATGTAATAAATCGAAAGTTTGTTTCTTACTTCAATAGAACGCTTAACAGACACAAAGAAATCTACCAGTTTTTTAAAGTCAGCCGGTTTTTGAAGATAGCCGTCAGCATTCATGCGGTAGCATTCAATCATATCTTTCTTGTAATCGGAGTTTGTTACAACTATAACGGGAATCATTTCCAAATCAGGATCTGTCTTTATTTTTTCTAATACTTCAATTCCTGTAACTTTCGGCAAGTTTAAATCCAACAACACTAAGTCATACTTCTTTCCAATCATTTTTGCAGTGTCAAGCAACTCACAAGCTTCCTCTCCATCATAGGCGTATTCAAATTCAATCATATCGGAGAGTTCGGCTTCCTTTACAGCCTCCTGTATCAGACGAACTTCTGCAGGGCTATCTTCAATCAAAAACAAGCGATACGGTTCGGTGCGGTGAATGTTCAGCATGGGTTATATTTTCTATATGCTAATTTATGCTCATCAGTATGCTTAACAAGCTTATTTATAACGTATAAAATGTTGATAAAAGTGACTCATCTTTCAAAATAGACAGTAACTAAAGTGCTTAGCAAAAATAAAAGCGGAAGTGAATTGTTTCACTCCCGCTTTCTGAAACCTTTATTCAGTTTGCTTCTCAATGCATTTGTTCTGTTCCTTCCTGTATATCTTCATCGTTCACCTTCATCAGGTTTCTGGGCTTGTAACTTGGGTTTTCTAAATGCAGAATGTAATCTTCTACCTGATCAGCACCTATTCTTCTTGCTTTAATTTCTTTCTCGCTATTAAGAATATAAATCTGCGGTGTGCTCTGTATATCCCATTCCCATCGGAAATTGCTATGGCGTTTTGCATCGCAAACATTTATCCAGTCAAGATTATTGTTCTTGATAAAATCAAGCCAATCTTTATAATGTTCAATTTCCATAATGGCAGGAGAAAAACCTTCTACATCAATCCCTTTCTTTTTTAGGTTATGATACGCTTCAACCAACACCGGAAGTTCCTTCTTACAGTGTCCGCAATCCGGATCCCAAAATGCAAGAATTGTGTATTTGGCTTTTATATCATAAAGTGATTTCCATTGCATTTCGGTAGAATCAACAGGCAGAATGAGGCGTTGCGCTTTTTTGCCTACCAATACCGGTTCAAGTCTGTTTACGCGGTCGCAGATTTTAAAACGTTTGGCAGTGTCAATCCATGGAGTCATATCTGCATTACAGAAATAATTTTTTCCGATATGAACATACGCTGCATCAAATCCCATTACTTTTGAATTTGCCATTTCATTAAAAATGTAAGTAAGCAGGTAGCGATATATTTCGTTTTTCTTATCTGTTTTTGAAATCACTTCATCGGTAGCTGCCGAAATAGAATCAGGAACCTGAACAATTGTTTGAGAGAAAAAAGTTTTCATTTTGTTGTGAAATACCGGGCAACGCAAAAGACGTTCGTCTTTCAAATCAATATTATCCCAATAGTGTGATTTATAATAGCGCCATTGCCACGATGAATCAATGATTTTTCCGGCAGCATCTTTTGGCGGCTCTGGTACCTCTATATCTTTCATTGCTCTAATCAGTTTTGCATAGAACAAATCAGGATTTTTTGTCATTACATCATTTCGTTCTGCTTTTACATCCTTATCAATTTGTCTTAACTGGTTTAAAAATTTTTCTTTTTCCTTTTCATCTTTTGCACCGGCATAGAGCTTATTGATAGAATCAGAAACCTGTTTCATCTTGCCCAGGAATTTCATGTCTCCGTAAAAGAGAGAGTTTTCTATTGAGCCAGCTATTTTTAAACGACCTGTTAAGTCATTTGTATCTGTTTCAAGCGAAAAAACAGATTCACTTATAATAAACTCAAAATAGCGATTGCCTAAAGCAGGAAACACCGCCAAGTAAACTCCACCGGGAAGAGTGGTGTCAGCCTTAATAGTAAGCACTCCCTTTTTATCAAACTCCAAGGTGTCTTTTACATACTGCTTATCGCCATAATAATTGGCAAGAATCATGTTCGAACTCTCAAGACCTTTTACGGCTATCTTGATGTTCATTGGTTTCTTATCGCTTGCAAAAATACTTGCAACTATAAGGCAGAAGAGAAGTGTAGTGAATGTCTTTTTACTCATGGATTATTTTTTAAAAACGCTGCCAAAAATATCCTAATTCCTTAAAACAACCATACCAAAGAAATGGTATGCCAGTTAAAAAATCTTAACCATACATAGTTACGAATACATAAAGAAAGGTTGCAATAAGACTCTGTTTTTAGCACTTGTTTGCAGTTTTATTCTACATACAGAACCAGCCCCTTGAGATAAAGTCCTTCAGGATTAAAAATGCTTACCGGATGATCTGCGGGCTGAGTTAAATGATGAAGAATTTTAATGTTTCTTCCTGATTCAATAGCTGCGGAAGTAACTGCTCCGGTAAACATATCGGGAGTAACCACTTGCGAACAAGAGAAGGTAAATACAATTCCTCCTTTTTTAATTTTTTTGAATGCTGCTTGATTTAATCTGGTGTACGCCTGTATAGCATTGTGCCTTGCCGATTGTCCTTTTGCAAACGCGGGCGGGTCAAGAACAATAATGTCATATTCTTCATTCGAAGTTTTCATAAAGTCAAAAACATCGGAAGCGAAGGATTGATGATTTGTACCGGAAGAATTCATCTTTACGTTTTCATTTGTCCAGTCAATGGCTTTAGCTGAACTATCAACCGAATGCACAAGAGAAGCTCCAGCTTTCAACGCATAAACAGAAAATCCACCTGAGTAACAAAACGTATTCAATACTTTTTTGCCGCTAGCATATTTAGAAAGCAATTCTCTGTTATCTCGTTGGTCGAGGAAGAAACCTGTTTTTTGTCCCTTCTCCCAGTCTACAATAAAGCGGTGATTGTTTTCGAGAATTATTTTTTCAGCAAGATTACCATACAAATAACTATCGCTGTAATCTGGATTGGCTGTTTCGGTTTCTGCTTTATGATGCATTGTAGCAGCACTTTTATCATACACCGCTTTTAATCTGTCACTGTATCCTTCTTTCAAAATTTCAACAAATTTTTCTTTCTCCGCATTCATCCCTTTCGAATGACATTGAATTACTGCTGCACCGTTATACCAATCAATAATCAATCCCGGCATTCCATCTCCTTCGGCATTTATTAAACGATATGCGTTGGTAGTTTTACTTTCGGTAAGCCCGATATTTTTTCGCAGCGCAAATGCCTGTTGAAACCGCTTCTTCCACAAATCATTCAGCGAAGAAGTTTTTTCAAAACCAAAAAGTCGCGCACTCACACTTCCTGTTCCGAAATGGCCTATGCCGAGAAACTCTCCTTTTTCAGAATATACTTCTACCACATCGCCCTGATCGGGATTTCCTTCTTTGCTTTTTACGGCACCCGAAAACACCCAGGGATGAAATCGCTTAATTGCTTGTGTTTTGTTTTGATGGAGAACCAGGGAAGGAAATTTTTGCATATCTGAAATTTGAGCCGCAAATATGCTCAGAAGTTTTTCTTCTTCTCCAATCTTCTATTTTTACCCCGATGGCAGTTGTTGAACTATACACAGATGGCTCTTCGCGGGGCAACCCGGGACCCGGTGGCTACGGAGCTATCTTAAAATACGGCAGTAAGGAAAAAGAGCTTTCACAAGGCTTTCGAAAAACCACTAACAACAGAATGGAGCTGCTCGCTGTTATTGTGGGATTAGAAACGCTCACTCGTGAACAAGTTGAAGTAGAGGTTTATTCCGATTCAAAATATGTGGTGGAAGCAGTGAATCAAAAGTGGGTTTTCGGTTGGCAGAAGAAGGGATTTAAAAACAAAAAAAATCCAGATTTGTGGATGCGCTTTTTGAAAGTGTATGCTAAGCATAAAGTGAAATTTAAATGGATAAAAGGTCACAATGACCATCCGTATAATGAACGCTGTGATGTACTCGCCACCGAAGCCGCTGATGCCAGAGATTTATTGATTGATGAAGTTTATGAGACAGAAAGTGAGGGAGGAGGGAAGTTGTTGTGAGTAGCTTGGAATTCACAAAGCGTAGTTCATATCCCCTCATCTTTATTATTTAAAAAAAATAATCTTTGCTATTCATGAGTCCTACCATACTTATTATTGATGATGATAACGATATGCGCTCGCTGTTGGTGCGTATTGTTTCTAAAGAGGGATTTCAGGTGTTTGATGCAGACACAGGTGCAAAAGGATTAAGGATTTTGGATAGAGAAGAAATAAGGTTGGTGATAAGCGATGTAAACCTGCCCGATGCAAATGGTGTTGAATTGGTGAAAACCATTAAGGCTCGCCACCCTTTTACAGAGGTAATAGTTATTACCGGTTATGGAACTATTGAAGATGGTGTAAAATCTATCAAAAACGGAGCCTTTGATTATTTGGTAAAAGGAGAAGACAACAAGAAGATATTTCCACTCCTGAATAAGGCTCTCGAAAAGTCGGAGTTGCAATTTCGCATTCATCAATTAGAAAAAAAAGTAGCCGATAAATTCAGCTTTGATAATATTAAAGGTACTTCCCCTGCTATACTTAAATGTAAAGACTTAGCAGCAAAAGTAGCGCAAACCGATGCCAGTGTTTTATTACTGGGTGAAACAGGTACCGGCAAAGAAGTATTTGCACAAGCTATTCATGAAACGGGTAAAAGAAAACTGAAACCATTTATTGCAATTAATAGCAGCGGCTTTGGTAGAGATATTCTAGAAAGTGAACTATTCGGTCACAAAGCAGGAGCATTTACCGGAGCTGTAAAAGACAAGCGTGGCTTGCTTGATGAAGCTAACGGAGGCACTATCTTCTTTGATGAAGTAGGAGAGATGAATATAGATTTGCAGGCAAAACTACTGCGCGTACTTGAAACTCAGGAGTTTTACAAAGTTGGCGACTCAAAACCAACAAAGGTAAATGTGCGCATAGTAGCGGCAAGCAATCGTGATTTAGAAAAAGAAGCTCAAAACGGTAATTTTCGTTTAGACCTTTTCTATCGCTTATCTGTATTTCAAATAAAGCTTCCTTCATTAAGAGATAGAATAGAAGATTTGGAAATGCTGGCGCTGCATTTTATTAAAATATATGCGGCAACCATGAACAAGCCCATTCCTGAAGTAACTAAAGAATTTCTGAATGCTTTAAGAAAGCATAGCTGGAAAGGAAACATACGCGAACTGAGAAATGTAATTGAAAGAACGTTGATTGTATGCGACCAAACGCTTACTCCCGAATGCCTTCCTTTTGATTCTGACTCTTCCGATTCACCTTATTCAACATTTGATTTAGCAGAAGTAGAAAGGCAGCACATACTAAAGGTACTTCGCCATACCAATGGCAATAAAACAGAAACCGCTAAACTGCTCAATATTGGACTTACTACCCTCTATCGTAAAATTCAAGAGTACCAGTTAGAGAAAGCCGTTTCATAAATTACTCCTAGCCTTTTTTGTATTTGTTCCATTCCATTTTGGAAATGTATTTTTCATTTTGGAAGATACTTTTTGACTAAAAAAGCAACTCCTGTTTTTTCATTGTCTACTTATGAGCGGTATTTAGCAGAGAAAAGTGAAGTATTTTACAATAACGAATGGTAAACGGCATTAGATTGGTATGATACAAGGCGAACCTTTTAGCAAACATCCTAAAACATTAAGTCATGATAATTGCCGCAAGAATCAGAAAGATAAGAGAGATAAGAGGATGGAAACAAGTTGCAGTAGCCAACGCAATGAAAATTACACAGCAGGCATACAGTTGCCTTGAGCAAAGTGCAAACAATGCAAGGTTAGATACGCTTAAAAGATATTGTAATGTAATGAACTTGGAACTGGCATATCTGGTAGCTGTTGATATTCCTATTACGGAAGAAACCCTTGACCGTTTTGGAAGTACCAGCTATAACGATTTTGTTACTTCATACAAAAAATTAGAGCAAAAGCTGGAAATTTTTGATGAATTGATTAAAGTAAAAACGGAAAATAGCATATCTGATATTCAGGCAGTTAATGCCAATATGAGTGCCTCTGTGAGACGGGCTTAATCAGGTTAAAAATAAATAAAGGGACAAGGGATATGTTCCCTTGTCCCTTTATTTATTTTAGTAGAAACAGCATACACTTTATTTTACCTAATATTGTTATTACGAAATCGCATCATGGACAAAAACATACCAAAACATTCAGTCATCGGTATGGATGTTCGCGCTTCTGAAATACAGGCTCACTTAGCCATTACAATTGATAATGTGCCTGGTTTTGTTTACTCTATCGATAAAAATTTCTCTTTAATTACCATAAACGCAGTTCTGAAAAATACAGTGCGGCAACTGTTCGGGTTAGATTTAAATCCTGGTGATAGCCCGCTTAAATTTTTTGAAATTATTAGCCCTGCATTAGTAGCAGAATGGAAGGAAATTTATGAAGAGGCGTTTTCCGGAAAGAAGCTGCGCTTTATAAAGGAGTTTGATATTATCGGCAAATCCTTTTGGGATTTTTCACTCACCCCAATTCTGCAAAATGAAGAAGTTACCGGAGTGGTTTGCTTTGTTCGCGACATTACGGAACAAAAGCTCAGCGAACTGAAGCTGAAAGAAAGCGAAGAGCGCTATAGAGTAGTAAGTGAAAATCCGCTGTTATGTATTGCATGGGGAACAGCCGAAGGCAGGTTAACAAATGCCAATAAAGCTTTTTGCGATTTGATGGAAGGGTCAATTGAACAATTGGTGAATAGGAATCCGGCAGAGTTTACTCACCCCGATGATATGAATACCGTCATTACTTTCTTTGAAAAATTAAAGCGAGGTGAAATTGACAGCTATCGCATAGAAAAGAGATATGTTACTTTAAAGAAGAATACTAAATGGGTGGAGCTAAATATTACTTCTTCGAAAAATGAGCGTGGCGAACTGCAACAAATTATAGCGGTAGTAAAGGACATATCATCTAAGAAACAAATAGAAGAATCATTGCTTAAATCGGAAGCGAATACAAGGTATATTCTTGATAATTCTGATGCTGCCTGTCTGTTGCTAGATACCGAATTCAGGATTCTTAAAGCAAACCGTATAGCAAATGAATGGGCATTGTTTGAGTTGGGTATTGCGCTAAATGAAGGAGAAGAAATTTTGATTCACTTACCTGAGCGATATGAACTGCTGGCGGGATCGGTTATGAAGAAAGTGCTTGAAGGCACAACACATTCGTATGAAGCGAAGTATATTAAACGTGATAATTCGATAAGTTGGTATCATGTGCGTATTACGCCTATCACAGAAACGAGAGAAGGCACCATTGGCTTGTGTGTAGTTGCCAGCGACATCACCCAGCGAAAAAATTCGGAGGAGGAAATAAAATCTTTGAATAGTTTGCTTGAGAAAAAAGTAGCAGAACGAACGACTGAATTGGAGGAGGCAAACAAAGAACTTGAGGCGTTTACTTATTCGGTTTCGCACGATCTTTTATCTCCGCTCAGAAATATTGATAGTTTTATTGATGTGATGATTGAAGATTATCGCAACAAACTGAATGAAGAAGGGCAGCACACTCTTGGAGTAATAAAAAGAAATTCTACATTAATGGCGCGTCTTATTGAGGACTTGCTCAACTTTGCCCGTTTTGGCAAAGTTCCGCTTCGAAAACAGTTAGTGAATATGAATGGCGTTGTAGCTGATGTGATAGATGAGTTAAGATTTATGACCAATCAACTTTCAGCTAAAATAAAAGTGCAGGATATGCACCCGGCTTATTGCGACCCGCAATTAGTTAAACAGGTATGGGTAAATCTTGTTTCCAATGCAGTTAAGTATTCGCGTAAAAAGGAAAAACCTGAAATTGAAATAGGTTCATTAGAGGAAGATGGGCAGATTATTTACTACATAAAAGACAACGGAGTAGGTTTCGATATGCAGTATGCCGATAAGTTGTTTGGGGTTTTTCAACGCTTGCATAAATCAGGCGAATTTGAAGGCACAGGAGTTGGGCTTGCAATTGTTCATCGTATTATTAGCAAACATGGCGGACGTATTTGGGCAAGTTCCACGGTTGGAGAAGGCACCATTTTTAAATTTGTTTTGTAACAGTAAAGGGACTTTACTCTAATTGATTTTTGGTATTATTTTCTCTAGATAGGTTTTCCCTGGAAGGGTCTTCTTCACTTAATTGTAGCAGGTCCGTGTATACTTCTACTTTCTGTCTCATTTGTTCATGGGTTAGCAGAAAACATTTGTCCTTAATACGGTCGAAAAATTCAATGTTATTTTCTGTAACCGGTACATCTTCTGAAAGTAAAAATGGCATATCTATATGAGCAATATCGCAGAATTTTTTGAGGTTAGAGTACTTGAGGTTTACTCCATCTTCAAAGTTGCCGTAGGTTTGGGCGGTAACTTTCATCTTAGTCGCCATCTTTTTTTGATTTATACCCCTTATTTCTCGAACTCTTTTAATTCTTTCTCCCAACGTCATAGTTGATAACAAGTCAGTTTCATTTATAGATTCAGCATTTATCATGCTTGTAGTTTCGTTTTTATTTTTGTCAGCTTGTTGTAAAAAATATTTAGCGTCATTACACACTAAGCCAACTAAGTGCCAAATCATGTAATGTGCTTTAAGGGTTGCTTTAAATACATTTTTCATTGGGGGAAGGGCAAGAGCGCAAAAGCTGGCTGTAAAAATGATTCTTGCAAACCTTTCCAAAATGGAAGGGTGATGCTTAAAATGGAAATTGTTTCAGGGTCTCAAGGAAGAGATTCTGAAACAAGTTCGGTATGGGCAACCCTTTTTGCATTTAACTGATACACTGCCCCACAGTAACCAAAATTAACCGAACGGATTACCCAAAGAAGCTGGCCTATATCAACAGGGTTGCATAAATATTGTTTGCCTGTTTCATATAGATGCGTATTTTTCGCCCCGAACCAAAATCATGATTATGAAAAGGATTTTACTTCTTCTGTTTGTAACAATAATGTCATTAGCAGGCAAAGCCCAAACTACTATTGGGAATGCTAATATGGAGAATTGGACCGGAAGCGGAAGTACTACCGAGCCACAATACTGGAACAGTAATATGACCGGAGGCGGCAATGCAAGCACCGGAGGGCAAACCTGTTTTCAGGAAACTACCAATCCGCATGGAGGCACTTACTGCGCTAGAGTAAAAACCGGTTTCTATATTATTACCACGGTTAATGGCTCGCTTACTACCGGCAAAGTAGAAGCGCCTACTATTAATAAGTCAGACGGATATATTCGTACTATACCAGGTGACCCGAACTATTCAATGCCCTTTACCGGCAGACCCGATAGTTTGGTCTTTTGGTTTAGATACGATTCGTATAGTTCCGATTATCCAAATGTAGAAGCGCGCCTGCATGTAGGAAATTGCTATGCTCCTGAAACTCCTTCTAATAATAATCATCCTGATAGCACAGTAAACATTATTGCCCGTGCCAAATGGCTCAATGTTCCTAACTCGGATGTGGCTACGTGGACGCGCGTTTCGCTTCCTTTTGTATATGTAGATGGAAGAACCCCTCAATACATCCTTATTACCTCTACTAGTAGCGGCAACCAAACAGGCGGAACTCAAAACAGCACTCTTTGGCTTGACGATTTTGAAGCTATCTACAATCCAACCATTGCCACTGGAACTATTTCTCCTTTGTCATATTATGTAAGTGCTACATCGGGTGCAAGCGTAAGTGTTCCGTTTACTCTTACAGGAACCTATAACGGAGCAAATACGGTAACGGCTCAATTGAGCGATGCGAGTGGTTCATTTGCTTCTGCTACTAATATTGGTTCGGTTACTGCTACCACTTCGGGCACTATCACCGCTACCATTCCTGCCAACACCGCCACCGGAACAGGATATAGAATAAGAGTAGTAAGCAGCAACCCCGCACTTACTGCGGCTAATAACGGGGCAGACATATCTATTACCTTGGTTACAAATTCAGTTGCACCTTCTACCGCTCAAACAATAGCTGCTTTTACAGCAGGCACTGCATTAGCCGTTACCGAAACTTCAGGAGCCACTTCACGCGAATGGAAATACACCAATACCAGCGGAAGTAATTATGTAAATTTTTTCCCTGCTGAAACAGGAACTGCTTATACTCCTAATTTTTCTAACACAGGCACTTACTATGTAGTTTGTGTTTCTTCTTTTCCGGGAGGATTAACGGTTATCAGCAATGAAGTAGTAGTAACCGTAGTAGCAAATAGCATTGCACCTACTTCCCCACAAAGTATTTTAGTAGGAGTAAATGGAAACACACTTACTGTTACTGAAACTCCAACGGGTTCATGGCGCGAGTGGCAATATTCTACTGTTTCGGGCGGACCTTACTCTTCTTTTATCCCTGCTGTAACAGGAGCAACTACCTATACTCCTAATTTTGCCAGCGCAGGAAACTATTATGTAGTGTGTCAAAGCATTGTTAGCGGAGTTACAGTATTTAGTAATGAAGTTTTGATTTCGGTTGGCAATGCTACCATTGCAACAGGAACAATTGCAGGTTCTCCGTTCTTGTTCAGTCCTTCGGCTCCTGATGTTTTGGTGAATGTTCCTTATACTACGAGCGGAACTTTTAATAGTGGAAATATTTTTACAGCACAGCTTTCAGATGCTTCGGGTTCGTTTAGCAGCCCTGTAGATATAGGAACTGTAGCTGCTACCTCATCAGGAACTATTTCTGCAACTGTTCCCCATACAACACCTGCGGGAACAGGATATAGAATAAGAGTAATTTCAAATGACCCTGTAGTGCTAGGAAGCGATAACGGAGTTGATTTGGTTATAGATCAGTTTAATAATTCTATTTCTCCTCCTTCTACTCAAACAATACAACACAGTACAAGTGGAACAGGTATTGCAGTGTTTGCTTCACAAATATCTACCAATGAATGGAAATATACCACCACCAGCGGAAGCGGTTATGTAAGTTTTGCTCCTGCCGAAACAGGAAGTTCTTACACTCCTAACTTTCCATTACCCGGAACATATTATGTGGTTTGTGTTTCCACCAATACATATAGTGATGAAGTAACGAGTAATGAAGTAGAGATTAATGTTACCAACGGAAGCACGATCACTACTTCAGCAGTAAGCGGTTCACCTTTTCTAATTTCTGCCAACCTTGCAGCTCCTGTAAATGTTGATTATACATCCGATGTAGTATTTAATGCAGGAAATATTTTCAAAGCACAACTTTCAGATAACATAGGCAATTTTGCAAACCCTGTAGAAATAGGAACGCTTACAAGCGCAACTATCGGAACTATCTCAGCAACTATTCCAACTACTTCCGTAGCAGGTACAGGATTTAGAATAAGAGTAGTATCTACTGATCCTGCTGTGGTTGGCAGCGATAACGGCAATAACCTAAGTATAGTTCCTTTCGAAATAAGTATTGCCCTGGCAGATACTCAACATCTTGTGCAAGGACAAAACGGAACTGCTATTAGTGTTACTGAAACTCACCCCGCAACTCGCGTATGGAAATACTCGCAGGTATCAGGTTTAGGGTTTGCGGCTTTTAATCCAGCCGAAACAGGGGCAACTCTTATTCCTCGTTTCAATATTGTAAGTCCTTATTATATCATTTGCGAATCAACCAATTCAGCGAATGATAAACTTACATCACAGGAAGTTGTGGTAATGGTAACTGCAATTAGTGGTATTAAAGAAAATGCACAGAGCATGATTAAAGCATATTGGAACAGCAATGATTTTGTTGTAGACCTTACCTCAGCAGAACTTTCTGTTCCTATTCTTGAATTGATGAACATAAATGGACAAGTAGTTGTAAAGGAGAAACTGAATCCGTCTGCACTAAACACCATTGCAACAAATCTTTCTGAGGGTTTATATATCTTCAGAATTCTTGACGGAGAAAAAGTTTATTCAGGTAAAACTTCGAAGAAGTAAACTTTAGCTAGAATAAAAGAGAAAGCCGCTTTACCAGCGGCTTTCTCTTTTATAACTGTTATTCATTATGCATAAACTCTTTTAGTAATTTGTAGCGGTTAGATCTTTTGATTCGTCCAATAGCAGCTTCTTTAATTTGGCGTATTCGTTCGCTCGATACATTTAATGTTCTGCTTATTTCCAGTAAAGTCATTTGTTCTCCGCCATCTAAACCATAATACATCTTTACTACTTCCACTTGAGTTTCTTTCAGGTCGGCAAGCAACATTTCAATTTCTTTTTTCAGCGATTCTTTATTCAGAACTTGATGATCAGGTGCTTCGGCATTTGTATTTTTTATAACATCAGTAAGATTGTTTGCTTCGTTGTCATCAGAAAAAGGAGCATCAATAGATACTTGCCTTACTTTTAGTCCGATTACATTTTCTATTTGCACAAGGTCAACATCTAACAATGTTGCCAGTTCTTCAGAAGTTGGTTCACGTTCAAATTCCTGTTCTAATTGTATTAGCGCTGCGGTAATTTTGCTAAGAGAGTTAACTTTA
>JBKJJB010000264.1:0-9595 GCA_046598235.1 Chitinophagales bacterium | reverse complement strand
ACCTTTACCGTATTACAACCTCCAACGCTTCTTGTAAGCGCAACAGCTACCGGTTCTATATCAAATAATGGTACTGCCACTGTATCTGTTAACGGAGGAACACCTCCGTATAATTATACATGGAATACCAGTCCGGTTCAAAAGTCACTAACCGCTACAGGGCTTTCACCGGGTCAGTATATTGTAACTGTTACTGATTCAAAAGGATGTTCTGCAACAGCAACAGCTTTGGTTAGTAATTTGGTGGGAATTGCCAATGAGGTAAATATTATGTCGCGATTAGCTTTGTTTCCTAATCCGGCTAATGATATTTTAAATGTGATAATTGATTTGGAAGGAACACATCCGGTTCAATTAAATGTAACTGACATTAACGGGAAAGTGGTTTACACCAGTAAAGAAATAGTAAATGGTAAAATGAGCCAAGAGATAAACGTGAATGAATTAGCAGCAGGCGTTTATATTATTGAAGCAATCGCTGATAAGCAAGCAATGAGAAAAAGATTTATGATTATTCGTTAATCACCTGCCACCCTAAAAAGAAAAACCTCCATCATTTTTTGACGGAGGTTTTTCTTTTTGAGACCTCTTAGTTTATTTCTGCTTTCGCTTCTGCTTTACCCCATTTGTGTTTACAACGAAGGGCAAAATCCTGTTTAAAATTTTCCCGCTCTTCATCGGTCATACTTTCCCATTTGGCTTTCCAATATCTTTTTTGCCCCCATCCCTCACCTTTCATTCGTATGCTGCCGAATAATATCTTAGAGAGGATAACCAACCCTACTGCCATCCCAAAATCAATGGTTGGAAGTTGGAAAAGATAAGGCATCAACCAATTCCACAAAAACATAGTTACATAACCAAAGAGCAGAAAGGCAAGCACAAAAAGTGCGAAGGCTCCTATTCCTTTTAATATCCAGTTCATGGTAAATATTTTAAGTGGTAAATAAATCGTTATACAAACTCTGTAAGCGTTCGCGAAGAAAAAGAACAGCATACCGTTTACGTGAAAGCAGGGTATTCACGTTTGCACCCGTTATTTCAGCAATCTCTTGAAAACTTTTGTCTTCTATTTCATGCATAATAAATACATCGCGCTGCTCCACAGGCAACTCATCCAAAGCCGTCATTAAACCCTCTGTAATTGCTTCGCGCATCATTTCGGTTTCCGGAGAATTAGAATGAGAAGGAAGAAAATCAGATATATCCAGACGGTCTCCCTCATCTCCGGCTCTTACAGCAAAGTGGCCTTCGAGCGAAACAGGTTTCTTTTTGCGGTAACGGTCGGTGATTTTATTGCGTGCTACTGTAAACAACCAGGAAGCCATCTGCTCCACCGGCTTCATCATTCGATAGGTATTAATCAGTTCGTAGAAAACATCTTGCAGAACATCCTCTGCATCTTCCTGCGAGGGAACTCGCTTGCGAATGAATTCAAGCAGGCGTTTACGTTCCTTCTCAACAGTTTGCCGGATGGATTCATTCTGCGTATCAGCCATTGAAATACTTAGGTTTATCATAATCTTTCTCTTAGTATGTGTGGATTGACGAGAGAAAAGAAAGAATATTTTACAAAGGTGTAAGAAATTATACAAAGTGCGGCTTATGGAGATTTGATGACTTTCATCATCCGATTTTTTGATTCTTCTCATCGCCCTTTATAACTTGCATCAAATACATTTGAAGTATGAAAATTTCCTTTCACGGTGCCGCCCGCATAGTAACCGGCAGCAAGCATTTACTGGAGCTAAATGACGGAACAAAAGTTCTGCTGGATTGTGGCATGTTTCAGGGTAATCCTAAAGAATCGGATGCACTTAACCGTGACTGGGGCTTCGAACCGAGGGAGGTTGATTTTCTTATTCTTTCTCATGCACACATAGACCACTGCGGTTTGATTCCAAAACTTATTGCTGATGGCTATAAAGGGAAAGTGTTTTCCACTCCAGCAACTTTTGACCTCACAAAAATCCTCCTGCTCGATTCTGCACACATACAAAAGCAGGATATTTTTTATCACAATAAAAAGCGCGCTAAACGTGGCGAAGCACCGGTAGAAGCTTTGTATGATGAAAGCGATGTAAACAAAGCGCTTGAACGTTTCGAATTATTGGAATACAATGAAGAGAAAATTCTGAAAGAAGGGCTTTCACTTTTTTTTACCGATGCAGGGCATATTATCGGCAGTGCTGCCGTGCATCTGAAAATTAAAGAAGGAAAGAACGTAACCAACCTAACTTTCAGTGGTGATGTAGGCAGATACAATGATGAACTGCTGCGTTCACCTGAGATCTTTCCGCAGGCTGATTACCTGATTCTCGAATCAACTTATGGTGATAGTTTGCATGAAGATGCAGAAGTGAAAGACAAGAAACTGATAGATGCGATTGTAAATACTTGTTTGAAAAAACGCGGCAAACTTATTATCCCGGCATTCAGTGTGGGAAGAACTCAGGAAATAGTTTACGCATTAAATCGTCTTGAGATTTCAAAGGCATTACCCGAAATTGACTTTTTTGTAGACTCTCCGCTTTCTGTGGAGGCCACTGCTGTAATGAAAAAACATCAGCATGAACTCAATCAGAAATTTCAGGAGTTTCTGAAGCGGGACAGCGAGCCCTTCGATTTTAAACGATTGCATTACATCACCAACGTGGAAGATTCTAAGCAACTCAATCTTCGTAAAGAACCTTGTGTAATTATTTCAGCATCGGGTATGGCTGATGCCGGAAGAGTGAAGCATCACATTAAGCATGTAATCAGCGATAGCAGAAATACAATTTTGATTGTTGGTTATTGCGAGCCGCGTTCGTTAGGAGGTAAGTTGATGCGCAACCATAAAGAGGTCACACTATTCGGTGAGCCGTATCAAGTTCGTGCCGAAATTCAAGTAATGCGAAGCATGAGCGCGCATGGCGACTATGAGGATTTATGTCAGTTCATTGCTTGTCAGAATCCGCAAGAGATGAAGAAATTATTTTTGGTGCATGGGGAATATGACGTACAACAAACTTTTAGAAGTAAATTGGTACAGAAGGGGTTTAAAGAAGTGGAGATTCCGGAAATGCATCAAACATTTGAGTTGAGATGAAGCAACAAATAACCGACAGCCAGTTGATGGCATCTTTGTTTGCCTACGCTACAGAAGGAATTATTCTGGCAAACCGTAAAGGAGAAATTATCCTGGTAAATCCGTATGGCGAAAAAATGTTCGGATACAGCAAGGAAGAGTTGGTGGGGCAGAAGATTGAAATTCTGATTCCGAAAGAACTCAAAGAAAAACATGTAGGGCACCGCGAACAGTTTCACCAAAACCCGGTAAACCGTTCGATGGGTGTGGGCAGGGATTTATTTGCGCAGCGTAAAGACGGAAGTAATTTTCCTGTAGAAATCAGTTTGAGCCATTACAAAGCAAGCGATGAAGAATTTGTTATCGCTTTTATTATTGATATCACCATTAGAAAACAGAATGAGAAAATTCTCAGAGAACAAAAGGATGAGTTGGAAAGGGTATCGAAAGAGATAAAGCAGTTGAATATTGACTTGGAGAGAAAGGTGGAAGACCGTACCATGATGTTACGTGAAACGCTTGCTCAACTTGAACGATCTAAAGACGAGTTGTCGGAGTCGCTTGATAAAGAGAAGGAGTTGAGTGATTTGAAGACCAGATTCGTTTCCACAGTTTCGCATGAGTTCAGAACTCCGCTTAGCACCGTTCTTTCCTCCGCTTCTTTGCTGAGCAAGTATGTGACTTCTGAGGAACAAGACAAACGCGACCGCCATATCGTTCGCATTAAAGAGTCGGTAAAGCACTTAAGTGGTATGTTGGAAGACTTACTTTCTCTCGGTAAATTAGAAGAGGGTTTAATTGAGGCTAAACCGGAGCTGTTTGCTTGCGAGGAATTTATGAGTGAGTTCATTAACGAAATGCAGGAGATTGCGAAACCGGGACAGAAGATAAAATTTTCACGTAGTGGAACTAATCAGGTTGTTTCTGATAAACGTTTGTTGAAGAATATTCTTAATAATCTTGTCTCAAACGCCATTAAGTTTTCACCGGAAGACGCGGTTATCGAAATATCCTGTTCGAATGAAAATGATTTAGTTACACTTTCTGTAGCAGATAAAGGCATTGGAATATCCAAGGAAGACAGGCAGCATTTGTTTGAGCGATTCTTTAGAGCGCGAAATGCTTTTAATATTGAGGGAACAGGATTGGGGTTGCATATCGTTTCGAAATATGTGGAGTTACTGCATGGCACGATTGATGTGCAAAGTGATATAGACAAAGGCTCAACATTTATTATTTCTATACCATCAAAATTATAACGATGAAAAAAATACTCTTGATTGAGGACAATAAGGCAGTACGTGAAAACACCGCTGAAATTCTTGAACTGGCCAATTATAAAGTTTACAGTGCAGAAAATGGTAAGATAGGTATTGACCTTGCTACCAAGCATCATCCCGATTTAATTATCTGCGATATTATGATGCCTGTATTGGATGGCTATGGTGTTTTACATCTGCTGAATAAAAACAGCAAAACATCTTCTATCCCTTTTATTTTTCTTACAGCTAAGGCCGACCGCACCGACTTTAGGAAAGGAATGGAAATGGGAGCAGATGATTATATCACAAAACCATTTGATGATATAGAATTACTGAATGCAGTTGAAACGCGATTGAAGAAAGCCGAGGCTTTGAAGACCGAATTTGCTTCGAGTGTAGATGGCATTAAAGATTTTTTAGATCAGGCTAAGAGGAATGGAAATATAAACTTGACTTCTGGAGAAAGAGAAATACAGGAGTTTAAAAAGAAGCAGATGGTTTATACGCATGGCCACCGTCCGCTGAGTTTATTTTTTGTGAGCAAAGGCAAGGTGAAAACCTTTAAAATGAATGAAGATGGAAAGGAGTTGATTACCGCCATTTATAAAGAAGGCGATTTTATGGGTTACACAGCATTGCTTGAGGAAACTCTTTACCAAGATAATGCAGAGGTATTGGAAGATGCAGAGTTGATGATAATTCCTAAAGCGGATTTTACCGCGCTTATCAGCACCGATACAATAGTTGCCAAACAATTTATCAAGTTGCTTTCTCAGAATTTAGTGGAGAAAGAGGAGCAGTTAGTAAACCTTGCCTACAACTCGCTTCGCAAAAGAGTGGCGAACGGTTTGTTGCACGTGTATGATAGATTTAAGAAGAATCAAACAGACAAGCCTAAATTAGAAATGAGCCGTGAAGATTTAGCGCAAGTGGTTGGAACTGCCACCGAAAGTTTGATTCGCACACTCAGTGATTTTAAAACGGAGAAGCTGATTGAAATTAAGGAAGGGAAAATATCGATACTTGATGAAGTGAAACTGAAGAACCTGTTGAATTGATAACTGATCAAAGTCCTTTGTATCAATCCCGGCTTATGGCAACTGAACACATTAGCGAAAAAAAGGAGTCACTCAAACGTCCATCGGTAAGCATTACGCTCGACCGTTATGATGATGTGTTTTCCGATTTTGATTCACGTCCTTTTTCTGAACGGGCACTCTCCGATGATTTTGTGGTGGAAGCCCGCAAAATGGCCAAAGAAAAACCTGAAGGGAAAATTGAACTGAAACTGTTGCTGCCTGCCGATAAGCGAAACCATGATTCAGAAGCCATCATTGTAAAAAACCTGCATACACACTTTCGTCATTTTGCGCATGTAATAGAAACAGAAATAAAACAAACAAAACGCAGAGGCACCATCTTGACTGTTGTCGGGTTTCTGCTAATGATTCTGACAGCTTACATCATCAGTCTTTCGGAGAAGAGTTTTCTATTCAATAGCCTACGCGTAGTTCTTGAGCCTTCGGGTTGGTTTATGGTGTGGTTCGGGCTGGAGGATATTTTCTACGGTTCGCGTAAGAAAAAACCAGAGCTTGAATTCAATCTGAAAATGGCTCATGCCGAGATTAGTTTTCTGTCGCTGTAATAAGTTACTACTGTCGTATGGACTGATGATTATCATTCACTCACCTAGTTAGTGTCATATTGTAGTTTCTGCATGTTTATGAACTTGGTTCCTAAATTAAAAATCATGAACCAGGCACATTTCCATCTTCTACTCAATCACGCACCTATTATCGGTCCTGCTTTCGGCATTGCAGTATTGCTGGCGGGTTTCATTTTTAAATCGGATCCTGTTAAACGTGCAGCATTAGGAATATTTGTTCTGGCCGCCCTGCTTGCTATTCCTGCTTTTCTTACAGGAGAAGGCGCGGAAGAAATAGTAGAGAAACTACCGGGGGTAAATGAAACCCTGATGGAAACGCATGAAGATGTTTCAGGATAAGTTTCATTTTATGCTTTGGGTTGTTTCTGTAATGATAAAGTGGAAAGCTACTATTTAAATCACAGCAGCGAAAGGAGGAACAAGCATTCCTCCGCCAACCTTAACTCTTCTCAGTAAGGTAGAAGTGGGGCGAGTAAACAGGTTTCACCTGTTCTTCTTCCAGCAACCACTGCATGGCCATTTTGCGCGGCACTCTTACTTTTTCAACGGGCACAAAAGTTCCGAATACCCTATCCCAAAAACGACTGGTAACTCCATGATTGGTTTTCGGATTATGAAAATGATGATAGAAATGATGCTTGCGCAAAATGATAAAGGGTTTTGCCACCGGCTTGCGGATATGAAAACGGTAGTGGGTTACTTCATACATAATATACATGCCCAGGAAACCCGCAAGAAAAGCCAGCGCGATAGAGGCTGTAACAATGGCATTGATGAGAATAAACAGGGTAACTGTTACAACCACTGCCATAAAAGCCTTCTTATACGCAGGTGCGAAATAATTATACTTGGCATGGTGCTGACCATGTTCTGCCTTAAAGAAATTTTTGCCTCTGTGTTCATGTCCTAAGAAGCGGTGCATTAAATATTCTAACAAAGTCCAGAGGACAACACCGGAAACGAATGCGAGTAGTATCATATACGATGATATATCGTTTGAAGGAGCCGAATATTTTTTACAGACAAAAAATATTTATAACCCATTACTCTGAATGAAATTTGTCGAAAATTAAAAGGTAGATTTGTTTCCCCTCTTCAATTCGGGAAAATGACATTTACTTCTTCTTCCATCCTAAAAAACCTGCTGATTCTGTTTCTTGTTGTTGCAGGATTGCATTATGCCAAAGAATTCCTGATGCCGCTTTCCATAGGGGCTGTTTTGGCAACTCTGTTTTTGCCTTTTTGTAATTGGCTGGAAGGAAAGAAAGTGCCCCGAGGAGCAGCCGCATTCATCTGTCTGTTTGCCTTGTTGGCAGCTATAGCAGGTATAGGCGCGTTGCTGGGCTGGCAAATTGCTGAACTGACAAACGATATTAACCTCATAAAACAAAAAGCAGTGGAAGCCACTGACAGCATTCAGCAATATATACTTCGGCACTTCGGTATTACGGTGGAAGAACAATCGGAGATAATGAAGGATCAGCAATCGTCTGTGAGCGGTATTGTGCAGATGGTGGCGGGCTCCATGGCTGATGTTTTCACCGGTTTCATTTTAACGATGGTGTATGTTTTTCTTCTGCTCTATTATCGCCTTCACATAAAAGATTTCATCCTTAAACTTTTTCCGGCTGAGCAGCAGAGCGAAATGGAGAAGGTAATTAAAAGCGCCACACATGTATCGCAACAGTACCTGATAGGGCTTTCTAAAATGATTGTATGCTTATGGATTATGTATGCCATTGGTTTTTTTATTGTGGGAGTTAAAAATGCCATCTTCTTTGCAGTGCTCTGCGGTCTGCTCGAAATTGTTCCCTTCATAGGAAATATTACCGGCACTACACTTACTGTATTAGTAGCTGCTGTGAACGGAGCAAGTCTTGCTATGATTGGAGGCATAGTGCTTACCTACGGAACGGTGCAGTTTATTCAGGGTTGGTTACTGGAGCCGCTCATTGTAGGAGCACAGGTAAAAATCAATTCTCTGTTTACCATCGTTGCTTTGGTGTTGGGTGAATTAGTGTGGGGCATCCCCGGTGTTATTCTCGCTATTCCGCTTACTGCCATGCTTAAAATTGTCTGCGACCATATTGAGCCGTTAAAACCATTTGGTTTTTTGATTGGCGAAATTAAAACGGCAAGACCAGAACCGGGTTTTATCAAAAAGGTAAAAAGCTGGTTTAAATAATCATGGAAATTTTCATTCACATCTTTCAGCTACTTGCAGGAATCGGTTTGTTCCTCTTTGCCATGTATCTGCTGGAGGAAGCTTTGAGAAATCTTCTGGGCAGAAACTTTAAACTGTTTCTTCAACGGGTTACTAAAAACAGATTGGGCGCAGTAGCAGGCGGAGCCATTGTTACGGGAGTGCTGCAAAGCAGTTCGATGGTTTCGCTGATGGTGCTGGCTTTTGTAGGGGCGGGTGTATTCACCATGAAAAATGCCATGGCTATTATTCTTGGTGCTAACCTTGGCACTACACTCACAGGCTGGTTGGTAGCAACGCTTGGGTTTAAAGTGAATATAGAAGTGATAGCATATCCCGCAGTATTCGTGGGGGGCGTTTTGCTCGTTCTGTTCGGCAACCGCAAGTCAGTTAAATATCTTTCTTATTTCCTCACAGCATTTGGCTTGCTGTTCATCGGTCTTTCATTTATGAAAACCGCTATGGAAGCGCAGGTGAAGGATTTTGATTTTGCGCCATACGCACAAATGTCGTTGGCAATTTTTCTGCTCATCGGGTTTGTGGTTACTACACTTGTTCAATCAAGTTCGGTAACCATGGCACTTACACTCAGCGCACTTCATGCAGAAGTTATTGGCTTTCCGGCAGCGGCAGCTCTTGTGCTTGGCTCTGAAACCGGCACAACTATAAAAATATTGGTGAGCGCTGTAGGTGGCAGTGCTTCAAAGAAGCGGGTTGCACTCGGTAACTTTCTTGTCAATATCACTCTCACTGTAGTTGCTTTCGCACTGCTGAAGCCGATCCTGATGCTGATAACCGATGTATTCAAAATCAGCGACCCACTGATAGGCTTAGTTACTTTTTCAACGCTTACAAACATTCTCAGCATTGTAATCTTTCTTCCTTTCCTCAATCAGTTTGTAAAATTTCTGGAAAGGTTCTTTAAAGATACCGATGCTTCGGCAGCTGCTTTTATCGGGCAGGCTAATGTGGCAGAGCCCGAAACAGCACTTGATTTATTTAGAAGGGAAACAGAATATTTTATCCATAACTCTATGCTTTTTAATCTGGGGCAATTCGATATTAATACCAAAACGCTTCAGGAGCATCCGGAGTTTAAAGCCATCAATGAGAAACGAAAATACTTTTCAAAAACTCCCGAAGAGGCTTATATTTTCCTGAAAGAACTGCAGGGAGAATTGCAGTCGTTCTATTTATCGCTGCGAAATAAATTGCAGGACAAAGAAAACGCACAGCTCAATCAGTTAATTTCTGCGGTGCGCAGTTCCATGTACTCAGTTAAAGGTATCAAGGATATAGGAACTAATATCTCTAACCTGAGTCGCTCATCAAAGGATATTAAGTTCGAATATTTCATACACCATAAAAAGGACACAGAAAATTTATATCTGCAA
>JBKJJB010000132.1:0-20589 GCA_046598235.1 Chitinophagales bacterium | reverse complement strand
TAATTCATCACTGTACCATTAGTAGCAATGACAATTTTTAATCTCGGATTCAGCTTTTCTACCTTTTCAAAAATTTTAAAAACTGAATTGATCAAAAAAGGTTCGCCTCCATTAAAGCGCAATTCTTTCAGGTGCGGAATAAACTCTTCTAATTGCTCTACAAAATTATCGTCATACGCATTTTTCATAGCGGGTAAACGCTCACGATTTTTGCGAATGCTTGATGATAATTCACCAATACACATTACACATTCTAAGTTGCAAGTGTTGGATAATTCCAACTCCATCATGCTTGGATATTTGCCCGGAGGATTAATGTCGTACGCTCTTGCCAAAACCGAAGTGTGATTGCCGCCCTGTAAATTTTTTAAACACACATTGCATTTGTGTGTAAGGTCATACTTCATTAAATGATTGCGCAGCGTTTGATATTTTTCGCCAAACCAAATTTCGCGAATAGATTTTGTGGGATAATTATCCGGCTCTAGAAATGTAAGCCAACAGGGAGCACAATCGCCATGTACATTAAAGTACATATTGCTGAAAGGTGCATGGCAGATGTGCGTTGAATTAGGTTTACTTCGGGCAGCATTGTAGGCAGCTACCATTTCTTTGCTTAAACCAGGTCCTGATTTATTTTCAGATGCGTATAGCTTGCTTAAAATATTATAGACAGTTGATTTCATTAATCTATATTAAGCTACTACTATTTTGGGTAAACTAGCGTTGCTCATCTCGCGTAACTGTTCTATCGTTGAGTTGGATAACATGGCAATAGCATCTTCAATTTTAGCCAGTTTAATCATTCCATATACCAACTCTTTTTCTTCTTCGGTATAGATGCTTACGCACTCGTTTAGTTTTCCCAACACCTCCTCTGCATTAAATTTTTCCAGGGCGGGCATGGTTGAAAAGGCGTGTAAAATGGTCGCTTCCAATTCTTTACGGGTTCCCTTTTTCGTAAGTAGAATGTAGTCGCCTGTTTTATACAATTCAGGGCTTTTTTCTTTTACTATTTCACTGTCAAAATTGTACTGGTGATATCGTTTTTCTTCCGGGTTATCGATGTAGGTTTGAATGTATTTTTTAAAATCATCAAAGCAACGGGCGTTATGTCTTTCTTTTTGTGAAAATTTAGGGAGAGACACATTTTTCATATACGCCATTACTTCCTGCATCTGTGCAGTGTTATACTCAGTAATTGAAAACTGTCTGGGTCGCTCTAAGTAGCTTACAAAAATAAAGGCATCCACTTCGTTACACAGTTCAATTACCCGAGGAAGTTCCCGCCAGTTATCTTTTTGCACAGTAAAACTAAGTGAAAGATATTTTCCTTTTCTGCGACATATTTCGCTGAATCTCCTGATGTTTTGCATAAGCTTTTCATGTTGTATGTTTTTGCGTATGCTTTCCAAAATATTCTTGTCTACTGCATCAATGCTAACTGCCACGTCAAAATCGAGCTCGTTGATAAGGGTTTCAATTTTAGTGTTCCAGTGACTTCCGTTGGTTATTACAAAAAGAGGAAGTTTAGGGTTTAACTGTTTTATCAGTTCCCAAATTTTATAATAGATAGAAATGAGGAAAGGTTCACCACCATAAAATTTGGCTTCTTTAAGATGTGGAATATATTTCCCTAATTGTTCTAGGAAGGCATCGTTATAAGGCATGGGAATTGGCGGTAGTTTATCGCGGTTTTTACGAATACTGCTACTCACTTCTCCCACACACATTTGACATTCCAAATTGCATTCGTTACTTAATTCAAACTCCATTACCTGCGGAAAGAGAGCTTCGGTGTTCTGATAATACTTGTCAAAAACCAGTGGCTTTAAATTGCTGAACTTACCCTTTTCGACAAAATAATGGCAATGCTGACAACCATAATTCAGATCGTTATTAAGCAAATGTTTCCGTAGCTGATTGGCTTCTTTACCATTCCATATTTCATCAATATTCTGGTCGGGGTATCTGCCCAGTTGTACTTCCCGGTTGTATGAACATGCAAATACAGTTCCCGAAAAAGAAAAAGTGAGACTGTTGAACGGTACGTAACAGAACACCGGCTTGGGTCCGTTGGGGCGAAAGAGGTTATACTGTTTATATAAATCTCGCTTAATAGGGTGATAGCCGTTTTTTAGGCTTTCGTTATATTGTTTGTTTTGCTGTAACGTGGTTTTTATCGCCTCTACAAAATCAATCATTACTACGCAATTTTAGTGAAGCCAAAATAGTGAATTATTTCGTTAAAGACTGGAATAACAGGACGGTAGAAAAGAAATAATAATCCGATATTTTTCTAAAAAACCAGGCAATTTTTGGTTTGTCTATATGATTAAAACTGTAATCAATGAAAGAGACGTTGTCAAGAGTATGAAGATGTTTAACTATCACCGAGAAATCATATTCGTATTCTTTGTGAAAAATTTCGCTTTGGTAGGGTTGTAATACCACCAGTAATTTTGCTCTGTTTTTTTTTGCTCTCTAACAATGTATATTCATATTATATTTAGAATCCCTCATCGGTAAAGAGAACCAAATGAATTTAATTCAACGCGTAAAATCCAGAATTGACAAATATATATTTAATGCAGATTCTCATCTGTCTGATTCAGATGTTTTTTGTATGGCTCCGTGGATTCAACTGCATGCTCAAACGAATGGCAAAGCAGCTCCATGTTGTATGTCTTCAGTAAAGGATGGCAACGAAATAGGCGATTTAAGAGAGAATCCTAATCTAGAACATGTTTGGAACTCTCCGAATATGAAACAGTTGCGAATGAATATGCTTACCGGCAAAAAAAGCTCTATTTGCTCTAATTGTTATGCGCATGAAGAGATTGGCAAGTTGAGTGAGCGCGGGCAATACAACAAAGATTTTGTACGCTACTACTCACGAGTAAAAAATACATTTCCCGATGGCAGCATAACCGAGCGCACGGTTCCTGTTATTGATCTTCGCTTTTCCAACAAATGCAATTATAAGTGCCGGATTTGCAGCAGCGAATACAGCAATTTATGGTACGAAGAAGAAGTGAAACTCGGTATAACTCCATCGCTAAAAGAAATGAAGCCAATGCTAAATGAAGCGGAGTTTTGGAACTCATTTAAGCGCTTGTTGCCGGGTGTAGAGCGGCTGCATTTTGCAGGGGGCGAGCCGCTTTTTATGGATGAACATTATGAAGTACTGGAACATCTTATTGCTATTGGGAAAACAGATATTAATCTTACTTACAATACAAATTTTTCTACTCTACGATATAAAAAAAATAATGTGATTGAACTTTGGAGTAAGTTTCGAAAAGTAGATGTTTGGGCAAGTTTGGATGGTATGGGTGCGCAGGGTGATTATCAGCGCAAAGGGCAGCGGTGGGAAAAGATTGAAGAAAATATTCGTGAAGTTCAGAAAGAATGTAATACGGTCTTATTCGGAGTAAATGCTACTGTAAGTATTTTTAATGTGCTTCACGTTCCTGAATTTTATAAGCACTTGGTTGAAAATAAATTTGTAGCGCCTGAAAGAATGAATCTCTATCCATTATATGGTCCCCGTTGTTTTAATATCAATAATCTTACGCCAGCATTAAAGCAAAAAGTTGTTGATGAGTATAGAATTTTCGAAAACACTTATTTAAAATCATTTCCTCAGAAAACACCTATTAAAAATCACGCAAAAGCGATAATTACTTTTTTGCAGTCTGATAACATTTTAATGAAAAAAGAATTTCAACAAAAAATTAATTCTGTGGATGCTATAAGAAACGAAAAGTTTATTGAAACATTCCCCGAGTTGCAAGAAATGATGACAGCAACAGATGTATAGATTATTGAATTCGGAATTTCACCTATTTGGGCGAAATTTTTAAAAGACTGCTGAATGGCACATCCCTTCTTTTGTAAATCAATAATTCAGGATAAGAGGCAAAAGAAGTAACTTCAACTTTTTGTCATTCCCTTTTTTAATTCATGGTAGTATCATGAATAATTCTTCGGCAGGATTACAATCATCATGTAAAAAATGCCCTTAACATATCGCTGGCTTAAAATTGATTATTAGATTTGTTACAAACAATATTTTCTGAATCGGCTCCTTTCTTTAATCAGCAAACAAGTTCATCTTCATCTCAAAATACCCGTTTGGGTGTTTCTGGTATTACCATTCCTCGCCTATTTTGTGTGGGAATACTATTGGTACACCAAGGTGGGTTTACGGGTTATTCATTGGCACACTCATTTAGCGGTGTATGCGTATTTGTGGGCTGTCGGTTTTATTGTTTTTATATGGATAAAGAAGAAATTACACCCTTCGTATCTGAATAATCTTTTTCTGCTTTTCTGTTCGATTATTTTTTCACTATTTCTAATTGAAGTATATCTTTCTATTTCAGGAAATGTGAAAACTTACATGGAACAATGTACCGGTTATTACACAAGCCCTTACGAACCGCTTGATAAAGATTATTACCACGTATGGCGTCCGAATGTTCCGCACCAAATAAGCAAACCCGAATATTCGTTTATGTTTCCTACCAACTCATTGGGGTTACCTGACAGAGAATGGACAACCACCAAAACACCGAAAGAGAAAAGAATACTGGCTCTCGGAGATTCATTTACCGAAGGGGATGGCGCAGCTTACGATTCGAGTTATGTAGCGGCATTAAAAAGAAAACTTGCAACAGTTAGTGACTCCTTCTATGTTATGAATGGCGGTGTATGTGGCAGCGACCCATTTATTAATTATATTCTTTTAAAAAACCGGTTATTGGTTTATCAGCCAGAAGTAGTACTTCAAGTGCTAGCCACTGGCGACATGAACACCGATATTATTTTACGGGGCGGTATGGAAAGGTTTCAAAAAAACGGCACCCTGAAATATACTCCCGCTCCCTGGTGGGAGCCGGTATATGCTGTAAGCTATATAAGCCGTCTCTTTTTTTCTGCTGCAGGTTATAACGAGTTGTTGAGAAAAAATGGATTGTCATTGACTTCTGAGGAAGTCACCAAACTAAATACTCAGTTATCTGGTTTGTTTGAGTCTTATATATCACTTTGCCGCAAGCATAACATCCGCTTAGTAATTATACTGCGACCAGACAAGGCGGAGATTATGAATAATAAATATGAATATGATTTCTCTGCTATTCTAAATCCGGTAAAAGCAGAAGGGTATGCTGAGGTGATTGATTTACTACCGCCCTACCGTGGTTATATTGAAAAGGCAACCACAAACGCAGCCGATTATTTTTGGAAAAATGATGGACACCATAATGCTAAAGGATATGAGATGATGGCGCAAAGTATTTACGAAAATATTTTACCACTGTTGATAGATACGGTTTCTACACATAGTAAGCCCGATAGAATAGAAAATCATTGATAATCGCTGGTCAATGAGCCTTATCACCATGTTGAATCCACTGATTTCCCGTAAACCTTTTCAATGATACATCACGCCTTTTATACACCAATAAATCAGGATAAGAAGGATTAGAAATAAGTTCATAGCTATCGCAACTTTTCATTTTATCGGCTATTGCCCAGCGTGCCCAAACAGTTACAGCCGTGTATTTATCAATCATTTGCATTTCTGTTTCAATTTGTTCGGGATGCATTCTTGAATTCCAAGTAATATAATAATCGGGGTGGTGAACAAGAAGTTTTTGCCACACGGTATCAATGTTAATTTGTGAGGTATCTATATCCTGATTTTTATAGTTAAAGAAAGCACTGATATCAATACAGGCACCCAGCCAATTTGCTTTTAGATTTTTTTTTGCAAACTCATATTGAAATTCAGCCGGACCAAACTGCGGCTCCACATCAAAAATAATGGCAGAATCGCGTTTAACCATCGGTATTATATCGTGTATAATTCGCATTTCTTTTTCACGCTCTTTAATTACAGGACGAATCTTTACATAAGAGTAGGATAATTCATTCCACCCGAAAGTAAACCCCGTAACGCGAATAAAGTGAAGGAGAAAAATTCCCGCGGATAGGGCCGTAACTATCCGGTTATTAATTACTGTTATGCTCCAGCCTATGAGGAAAGCAAAATAGGGCATGGCGGGCAAAAAATACCGCGAATCGCCATTGGTGGTTCTCATCCAGGCAATAAAAAAAACGGTTATTTGAAACAGGGCAACCATAAAGAAAATATCGAAGTTGCTATACGCCCGCACCCGGATTGTTTTTATAATACCCAGCACCGATAAAAAGATAAACAACCCAAATGTGGTTTCCTGAAAAACACCATTACTAACATACTCCAACCAAAGAGTTAGTTTAGGTATATCGGAACCAAACAAAGGGCTGGCACCTGCAAATTGTGCAAACGCTATAAGGGCTTTAAAGTTGGCGAGGTAAAAAACTGCTGCCGGCAAAAAGCACAGGAAGGCAAACGAAAGATAGAGAAGGTCTTTTTTACTTATGTTGTAAGAAGGTCTGTTTTTGAAAACAATATACCAGAAAGCCACCGAGGGACCTATAATATAAAGCGGTGAAGAAAATTTGATGAGCATGGCCAGCGAACCGGCAATAATGAATTGCGATAAGGCGAAATAGAAGCTCCAGCGATCTGCCCGCGTTAATGCAAATACAAACCAGGAGATAACAGCTATCTGGATAGGTTCAATCCAGAAGCCGGTGGAGAGCCCGCTAAACAATGGCGAGGCAGCTACTGCCAGACATCCGCAAAGGGCAATCAATTTGTTTTTAAAAAAAGATTCAAAACTTTTGAATAAAAGAACGAGTGTAATAAAAGTAGAAAGCAGAGGAATAAGTAGGAGGGCAAAATCTACCGAGCCAATGAAATAGCCAAACGCCACAAAAAGCTGACCTATCCATAATATAAAAGGTGCTTTGTATCCTCCAAATAAATAGCGTGGCCACATGGGTAAATCGGTTAGCAGTTCTTTATAAAGTGCTACCGAACCCAACGCATAACCACAAGGGTCGCCTCGCCACAATCCTTTGTCCAGCGCAATCCAAACTAGGCTTGGTAAAATAAATATAAATGCAACGCTGAATGCTGTTGCGTATTTATTGCTGGTAAATGAAATTTTACTTTGCATAGAATTCAATAGATCAAATATTCTTTGGAGTGGCATTATCCGAAATCATAATCCATCCACCGGTAGAATATTGATTCAAATCATTCTCCACATATTGTTTCATGCAAATGTTATTGCCCTTGCAGGGCGGGGTGGATACTACATGCACACAGGGTGAGCAAAATAGTTTGTCGTAAACCACCGTTTCTTTAAGATTGGGGAATGGTGCCAAGCGGGTTAATGGATCGGTGGGGCCCCAGTAGGATGTAATCGAAACGCTGCCACCCATCAGGCGGGCAATATGATTTAAACCCGAATCAATGGTTAAAAGCTCATGTGCCGATTTTATAATATGTGCCGATTCCTGTAGTGTTGTTTTACCAACGCGGTTATCAATTTTAAACCCGGGCAGTGTTTCTTTTAAAAGAGATTCTAATTCCGCTGCACGAACTATATCACCTGCGCCACCCAAAAGGATTAACAACGGCTCTTTATTTTCAAATTTGCCTTTCAAAATTTTTGCCCAATGTGCAGGTAAAAATTCCCTTTCTTTTCCCAAATCGGAACAGAAGGGGCCCAGCACTACTTTCAGGGGCTGCTTAGCGGAATCGGCAGCGTCAAGCTGATTGTGCCGAATAAAAAAATCAGACACTTCTTTATAGGGTAAAATGGTTGCGCCTAATGCCAATGCTACCTGATTGTAATTGATATATACAGGCGAAGTGATGTTGTAAAAAAACAGGTGAGTAATAACATCTCTTTGCCAGGAGTTAGTTTCGTGATAAAATCCAAACCTGTTTCGTGCACATGATAAAGAAGAGAAAACAGTAGTCAACTTTGAGTGTATTTCAAAGTTTATCAAGCCATCTGCCCGCCATGTTTTTTTTATCGCTTGCAGTGATGAAAAGAAAAATGAAAAAAAGTTCGAAGTATCCACCAGCACAAATTCATCAAACACACCCATGAGTTCTGCAAAAGGTTTTACCTCAGCAGAAGTAACTAACGTAAATTTTTTATCGGGATATTTTTTCCTCAGCGACAAGAGAGCAGGCAAAGCAAGAAGCAAACTTCCTCCTCCTTTAATTTTTACTACTACTAATTGTTTTTTAATGTCAAGATCGTGATTGCGCCTGAGGATAGTACCCAGCATAATTGAAGCCGGACGCAACAACACGATTAATACAGAGCCTATAAGCAAATCGAATTTTCTTAGCCTCTCAATGTTCATGTGTAAGCAATGTTAGCGGTTTGAAAAGCACTTTGCTAATATGCAGTTAAATTTTGCTTTGAAAGCAGATGGAAAAGGCACTTGCACAATAATCACTATTTTGCACTAAATTGATAATAAATGGTGAAGGAAAGATTTAACCTGGCAAAAAATATTCTCTCTTCTAATTTTGGGAGGTTGCCATTTCCTTACAAGCTCACATTGATTTTAACTTACCGTTGCAACTATAAATGCAAAACCTGTAACATCTGGCAGAAGCGACCGGAAGATGAGTTAACTACAGAAGAACTAATTACCTTTTTTGAAAAATCAAATCGTTTTAACTGGATTGATTTTTCGGGAGGCGAAATATGGATTAGAAACGATGTTGTTTCTATTATGGAGGCTTCGCTTAAATACTGCAAAAATCTGGCACTGATTCATTTCCCAACCAACGGTTACTATACGCAAAAAACTGTTGAGGGTGTAAAAGAAATAATGAAGATGAACCCGCCCAAAATGATTATTACTGTAAGCTTGGATGGCGATGAAGAAACCAATGATGAAATACGGGGAATAAAAGGAGGATGGAAAAAACAAATTGACACCTTTCGACAATTACAGGAAATTAAAGGTGTGGAAGTTGTTTTAGGAATGACCTTATCAAAACATAATGCAGGTAAGTACGCTGAAACTTTTAATGCTGTGAAGAAGGAGTTGCCTAATCTTCACCCCAAAGATTTTCACGTAAATATTGCGCACGAGTCATCTCATTTTTATAACAACAGCACCAATGATTTAATGGACAATAATTCGCAGGAAATAATTATTGATGAATTAAAACAATACCGAAAATCGCGTGGTGTTACTAAAGGTCCGGTAAGTTTTTTAGAGAATCAATATTTGGGCAAGGTGGAGAGATATCTTACCACGGGCAAGACACCAGTTCGTTGTCATTCTTTAAGCTCCTCTTGTTTTATTGATTCGTGGGGCAATGTTTACCCCTGCGTTACTTACGATAGAAAAATAGCAAGTCTTCGAGATTATGATTTTGATTTAGAAAGAATCTGGAATCTGCAAGAAACCAAAAAATTGCAGCAGGAAATTTGGAAAGGAGATTGCCCTCAATGCTGGCAACCTTGCGAAGCATATCAAAGTATATTGGGGAATTTGGTGTAACAAATCAACCCTCATCATTTCTGTAAAAAGAATTGAGCGAAGGCAGCAGATGAAATGCCTTCATAATAAAACCAACACCAGGTAAAATATTTCCTGCCAAAATAAGCGTAGCAATCAAAGGCAGATAAATAATTTTTGTGCTTTGCTTGTAGGCTTCTATAAGTATCAGCAAAAGATATATGCCGCCAACTATTTCCATTATATAAAACCAAGGCTGCCACCAAAACCCTAAAGGAAACGAAAACCAAAACAATAACGTAAACACAGGCTGAAGCAACAAGTAGGTATAAAGATTTTTCTTTTGTGCCGAACTACCCGTAATAAGCTCATACACACCTGCTCCGCGCACTAAACGTTGCAGCAGATAAGCATAAATTTTTCGGTCATTGTGATAAACAATAGCTTTAGGATTAAAATATACCCGGTACTCCGCTGCAATCATACGGGCACAAAAATCGGTATCTTCTCCTACCTGCAATGCTTCGTTCATTCCGTTTAGTTGTTCATACAAAGATTTTCTTACAACCAAATTGCACGAAGGCAAATTATCGCAATAGCGCGCTGAGGAAGTTTCAGATTTATAGAAATTCCACTTACCCGCCACCAGCCAACTTTTAGTTGCCATGCCCACTAAGTTTCTTTCCGGTTCTTGAATAAGCGGTGAGATGTTAGGACCACCTACCATTCCAACGCTTTTATCAGTACGCAGTGTTTCCAATGCACTGCTTAACCAGTCTTTATGAGGATATGCATCGCTATCAATAAAGGCAACAAACTCTGTTGTTGCAGTCTTCACTGCCACGTTTCTCTTTTTTGAAATGGTTTCTCTGTGACCATACAAAACCTTTAAATTCTCGAAGGGGATTTCCAGGGGAGTATCATCATCCAGCACCAAAATAATTTCTGATTCAGGGAATAGAGCAGCACATGTAGTAATACACTGTTCCGTAAAAGGCTCCCATATTACAGCCGGAATAATAATGGTAACTTCTTTCATCTTGTGCTATTGAACCAAGCCCGCAGTGATAGACGGAAGATATTTAGGATGGGAAAGAATATTTACGCTCATAGCGCATTCGTACTCGCAGTTGCAATTGGTTTTAGAAATAAATGTGCGGACATCTTCAGCGGCTTTAGCTTTCCATAACTGTTTTAAGTCGTAATTGAATTCGCGCAAATTTCCAAGTGGTTTATTCAATATCTCACAAGGATACACATCGCCTGTAGCAGTAATAACCCCAAACAAAGCAGCAGCCCGACACTGATGCATGTAGTGTGGTGATTGTAAATACTGTGTAAGCACATTTCGGGAAATTTCATTTTTGCGATTGAGTATTTTACCGCGTAGCGACTGACGGTTAAAGCCTTTCAGCCGATTATTTCGATAGTCTTCCTTTAAACGATCAGTCAGTTTAGAATACGCCTGTAACATGGGCTGTCTGAATGTTTCATCAAATTTAAAAACTCCTTCGCTGCGCACCATTATCAATTGCACGGCATCCACATCATATTGGCTAAGCAGTAACTCGTAAATATCTTGCGCATGTTGATAGTTCTCTTGCGAGATAGTGATAGATACCGAAGGGCGCACATTAGGCAGTTGCCGTAGCAGAGTAAAGGTTTCCATGCATTTTTGGAACAAGCCTTTTACTTTCCGAATGCTATCGTGTTTTTCAGGAAAATCATCAATTGAAAGTGCAATGAAAATTTCTTTATCCGGAAATTTTTCAAGAATGGTTTCACAAAATTTGTGTGTGCGCTCTGTAAAATACCCGTTGGATGTAATAAAAATGCTCTCTACTGCTGAGTTTGTAAAATACACAATGGCTACCTGAGTAATATCGCTGCGCAAAAAAGGTTCCCCACCGGTAAAATTTATATTTGTTAGGGAGCGGGGCAACAGACGTGTTATCTTTTCAATTTCTTCTAAAGTAAGTTCATTCTTGCCGTGTGTTTGGGAATTAAAATCTATAAAACAAAAGGGGCAGCGGGCATTGCACCGGTCGGTCAGAAAATGAACCATAGTGGCAGGAAATTCCTTTGTTATCACTAAATTAAAAACCTGTGCGGCAGTCATTTTTTTCTGTTATATACTTAGGTAATAATACTACTAAAATAAATTCGGGCTTGCGAAATCGGGTTTCAAATTAACTTAGTTGCTTTTAATCATTTACAAGTCAAGCAAAGAGCTGCTTTATGAAACGTATACTGAATTATGTTTTGTTTCCTGTTTTGTTTGCGCTTTTAATAGTAATTGCTTCAGTAGCCGTTTTTTTCTATTCAACTATTTGAATGGTCTTTTTTGGGGTTTTATCAATGATGAGATTGCTGTTTATCGCGTATTGTTTTATCATACAAAAAATGTTTTTCCTCATAATTACCGGTTTCACACGTGGATGTTATATCTGCTTGCATTAATAGGTGTGGCATTTAAAGACCTTTGGTCATACGTTCATTTTCCACCCAAGGGCTTTGAGAAGGAGCAGGACTGTGTCTCTGATGTTGATTATCATTTTAATGACAGAGAACAACTTAAGTTTTCCGGTTTTCTTGATAAGACGCTACATAAGAAATAATTTGGAAGCTCGCGAAGTTTAAAAACATTTATCGGTTGCCCATAAATTGCTGCTTCGATTTTTGCTTACTTCTTCTTACATCTTCTTGTTGAAGAACACGTTTAGAAAGTTCGTCAGCCGAAACAGAATCTAAGTCGTTGATCATTGTAGTAAAATTGGCATTTAGAGTGTAGGTATATAATAAGTCTTCAGGAACAATATGAGCGCAAAGTTGATACACATGTTGCACTTTATCTTTGTATTCTTCCAATTTTTGTTGTTGCTCTTCTTCGCTTCTTCCATTGGCGCTGAGCAAATGATTTTTTATTTTTTCAAATAAACGCTCTCGTAGTTCACTCGCAGTCTCAGTAATAACTACATCTTCCTCTATTTCTTCGTCTTTGGGTGGTCCATAGAATCTTTCATTTGCATTAATACTAATGCGAGGAGAGGTATTAGTTTCTATTCCAAATAGATGTAATACTTTCTTGAAGCCTTTCAATTCTCTTGGTTTTTCTTCTAATTCAGCCCAGCGGTCAAGCAAAAGCGATTTATCTTTTTTACTCCAGGAAGAGAAATATTTTACATACAGCGGATCTCCAAAGTAGAAAGTAAAGTTTCCTTTTCTGGATTGCCGAATAGTTTCTAATACATCCATTAATAACAAAAAGCGTTCTTTCCTTTTGTCAATGGTGTTCACATCGCTTTCCCAATCCCACTGTTTGGAAGATTTATATTTTACAACGCCCGGGCGATCATGCAGGTACTTTGAATTGGGTCCAAATGCGTTGGCTGTAACATGACTTAATACATTTGGATTCTGAATAAACCAATTCAGTGTTTCTTTAAAATTTTCATCTGTTTCGGTAGGATAGCCATAAATAATCCACGACTCGGTTTTGATGCCTTCATCAGCAAAGAGGCGACAGGTTTTATCGGCATCGTCATATCGCGATGATTTACCCATAGCATGTTGAACATCAGTGGAAAAACTTTCCACCCCCAAAGACACTCTATCCATACCGCTTCTTCTCAACTTATTTACGTAAGGTTGAGTAAGCATTTTTTCTACACGTGTGCCATAAACACTCCAGGGCATTACCAAATCTTCGGCAATGGCAAGATCGCAATACTCTTCCAACTGCTTAAAGGTAACATGCGAAATGAGGGAATCGTCATTAAACATGTATTCCTTAATGCCGTAATCTTTCACATTTCGTTTTAATTCATCAAACACTAAACGTCCGTTTCGCGTTCGCTGAGTTAAATGGTTCCACTTGTTTTCGCAGTAATTACAATTTAAAATACATCCTCTCGAAAAAAGAATAGGCAAGCGCCCTGGGCAGGGGTAAGCCTTTAAATCAAAATCGGAAAAATCAGGCAATGGAATCGCGTTGATGTTTTGTTGCATACCAGTACCGGTGTAGTATACCGTTTTGTCAGGTCGCTGAAGCCATACTTGCTTTACTTTATGAATGTCGCCTTTTTGTTCTATGCACTTCACAAAATCAACCAGTAGGTTTTCGCCCTCACCCTCAATTATATAATCGGAAAATTTATAAACCTGTTCAATGGTATCCTGGTTCTCGCGTGTAAGACTTGGACCCCCGGAAACAATTACCACATTGGGTAATAGCTTCTTTACTTCTTTAGCTATAAGACGGGTGTTTTTAATATTGGATACCAGTAAACTAAACCCTACAATATCGGGTTTTTCATCGCAAATTTGTTTTGCCCACTCTTTATAAAGATGAGGATGAGAAGCAATATATTCTTCAGCCGGCACATCGCCTAATGCAGAAACCATGATAGGTCGAAATCGAATGGAAAAATCAATACAAGTACAATCGTAGCCCGCCTGTGTTAAACTAGATTTAAGAAAAGCCAAAGCCAGGGGAGGTGTAACCGAATCCCATACGGGTGCTAAGGCAAGTAATATTTTCATACGGTTAAATTAATATTAATGGTAAAGATGGCGAAAAATTGCGGCATTATAAACGGAGCAGAACGGTGTGTAGGGAAAATTTCTGAATATGTAAAAACAAGAAATTGAGTGAAAGAGATAAATATTTACTTTCGAATTTGGGATAAAAGTCCATTTGACTGTTTCTTTAAAATTAATTCTTAAGCCGCGCCTACTATTTAATGACTAAAGATTTTTGGAAAGGATTTTTTGCGGGATTAGTAATAGCAATCTTTACGGCTTATTCCTTTTTTCGCATATACTGGATAATGGAAGTAAGTTTAAAATATTTCCACTGGCATGCTGTTCTCTGGCTCTATCTTTCCGGGGTTGTTCTTTTTGGGGCAATAAGTTATTTACTATATAAGAAAGGTAAACTACGTAGCCCGCAGGCTCAAAAAAAATATCTTGTTGCATCGGGATTATTCATTGGCATTTATGCTGCCGAAATTATGCTGAGATTGCTGGGCTGGGGTGCCACTTATACCGAAAAAACTCAAGGTGTATTTGTAAATCCTGCAGAGTTACTGCAAACTGGTTGGTACAGAATAGGACACCCTAATAGTAATCTTGAAATAGTAAAACGTGAATATACTTTCCACAGAGATTATAATTCGCAAGGATTACTTGGCGATAATTGGGTGGAGGAAAAAGATTCGGGGGAAGTTCGGATTATGACACTTGGTGATTCATTTACCGAAGGGGATGGATGTACGTTTGACTCCTGCTACCCAACTGTGCTTGAAGGTTTGCTGCGAAAAGAGTTTCCTGCACAACGAATAAATGTGTTGAATGCTGGTATTTGTGGTAGTGACCCATGGTTTGAATACAAAAAACTGCACGACCTGTTGCTGTTATATAAACCCGATATAGTAGTTTATACGAACGGCTCAAACGATTTAAACAATGACCACCTTATATATGGAGGCATGGAACGGTTTATGGCTGATTCAACGGTTAAGAACAAAATGCCCCGCCACTGGTGGATAGGTTGGTACGAGGTAAGCTATGTGTTTAGATCATTTGTCGGTTTTTGCGGCTATGACGCAACTATGTTTTCGGCAAAAGACCGCCAGCGAAACGGACTAACATCTATTGCTGATTCGAAACAGTTGAGTAGTTTGTTCAGCCGTCTGGCAACAGAAAATGATTTCCAGTGTATACAGGTGTTGCGTCCCGAAAAGTATGAAATAGAAAACGACTATTATGATTTTGACAGGCAACAATTGCTGGCAGGTTTAAATACGCTGCCCCGTTATACTACTTTTGATTTATTGCGCTTTTACAAAGATTCGCTGCATATAACAAAAGCCAATGTACAGGATTATTACTGGCAGTTTGATCAGCATCATAATACAAAAGGATATGCAGCTATGGCAACTGCAGTTGCATCAAGCCTTAGGCCTGTGATTATTCAAAAGGCGAATGCTGTTAAGTAAAGAGAAGTTCGATTCTAGATTTTTTATTTACCCCCTTTGTCTACCAGTGCAATTATTTTCTGGTGCAAAATAATTTTGTTTACTCAAAAAATAAATGACAGAACTGAAAATTGCATAACATTACCCTGTTGTATAACTCTCAAAGTTTACAAATTATACTCTATGAAAACATACACACCCATTCGGTTCTTTCCTGTATTTGCATTGCTTATTGCTTATTGTCCGTTTGCAATTAGCCAACCAGACTCTAATCTAAAAGCCCACGTTACTTACCTTGCTTCTGATAGTCTGCATGGTCGTATGACGGGGAGTGAAGACGAGCACAAAGCGGCTACCTATATAATAGAGGAGTTTAAAAAAGCAGGAATCACTAATATGAAAGGGAATTTAAAATCAAAAAAGTATTTGCAGGCATTCCGCTACCATCCCAAGATGGATAGCATAAGAACAACTGTCAGTGGCAGCAATGTGATAGGATTCATCAACAATAACGCAAAGCATACGATAGTAATTGGCGCTCACTACGATCACCTCGGTTGGGGCTTGCCTGCACATTCTACGTATAAAGGCGAACCCGCCATTCATAATGGCGCAGATGATAATGCAAGTGGAGTAGCAACTATTATTGAGTTGGCCAAACTGCTTAAAAATTCATCTTATAAAAAGAATAACTATCTCTTCATCGCATTTAGCGGAGAAGAGTTGGGACTTTACGGTTCAAAATGGTTTGTTGAACACCCGAGGTTAGATTCATCCAAGATTGATTACATGCTCAACTTTGATATGGTTGGAAGAGTTGATTCCAATAAATTTGTAATAAGCGGAACCGGCACTTCACCTTTGTGGAGTGAAGCGATGAAGCAAATTGAAACACCACTTCGAATTAAAACTACTGAGAGCGGAGTGGGACCATCTGATCATACTTCTTTTTATCTAAAAAATATTCCGGTGTTGCATTTTTTCAGCGGGCAGCACAAAGATTACCATAAGCCAAGCGATGACGAATACAAAATCAATTATAAGGGAATGGAAGATGTAATTGGTTATGTAATGAAGTTGATAGAAGAACTAGATTCAAAGGGGAAAATTGGATTTACAAAAACGAAAGATGACAACAACGAAGATGCGCCCAAGTTTACCGTTACGCTCGGAGTAATGCCCGATTATACTTATGAAGGTGAAGGCATGCGAATTGATGGAGTGACAGAGGGAAAACCTGCATCAAAAGCCGAATTGAAAGAAGGCGATGTGGTGATTCAATTGGGGGAAGTAAAGGTGAATGATATGATGAGTTATATGAAAGCGTTGTCGCAATTTAAAAAAGGCGATACCGCAAAAGTGAAAGTGAAAAGAGGAAATGAGATGTTGGAAAAGGATGTTAATTTCTGATAGTGGCATTGATATTAAATATCGAAACATCCTCTCCGGTTTGTTCTGTTTGCCTTGCTAAAGATGGAGCAGTTGTTGATTTTAGAGAAAGCAGAGAAGCAAATTCTCATGCCCGTTTGCTTACGGTAATGTTAGAAGAACTTGCTTCATACAATAAAATATCTCTTCAGCAATTAGATGCAGTAGCAGTTAGTGCAGGACCGGGTTCTTACACCGGATTGCGAATTGGGGTTTCAGCAGTAAAAGGATTGTGCTATGCTTTAAACAAGCCACTTGTTTCGGTTCCAACTCTTTTCTCTTTAGCAGAAGGCATAGAACAAAAAATAAAAAGTGCAACTGCTTTCTACATGCCTGCTATGGATGCAAGAAGAATGGATATATACACAGCGGTGTATGATAGTGAGGGAAATGAAGTTTTAAAAACCGCTTGCTTAACTGTTAATGAAGAGTTAAAAAAAAACATTGCATCTTTTGGGAATGTTTATGTAGGAGGCAATGCTGCCAGCAAATGCAAAAATATTTTTACCGCTTCTAATATTCATTTTGTGGAGGAGGTGGATTGCGATTCGAGATGGATGGTAAATATTGCAGAAGAAAAGTATCTCCGAAAAGATTTCGAAAATATCGCCTACTTTGAACCTGTATATTTAAAAGAGTTCACAGGCAAAGCAGGAAATTAAACCCAAAACACATATAAAAATAATTCTCTCATAAATTCTTCGATACTAATAATTCTCCTTATTTTCAGATTCTAAATTATATCACTATGTCAGCAAAAAATAAACTCAGCAAAGACTCCTTGGTTATCGCTAAAGATAACAGCAAGGAACTTATCAAAATCGATTACAGTACGCTGCGCAGAGCGGTTCTCACCCTCAGAGCAGTAAATCATCCACTTCGCAAGCAAATACTTGCGCTTATCGAATCGCGAAAAAAAATGCCCGTTACCGATGTATATGCAAAGCTCAAGTTGGAACAATCGGTGGCTTCGCAGCATTTGGCAATTCTCCGCAGGGCAGATATTGTAAAAACCCAGCGCGATGGCAAATTCATATACTACTCTGTGAACAAAAAACGCATTGCTGAAATTAACGACATCATTCAGCAGCTTGCTCAGAAAAGCTAATCCTTTCTAAAATTTCAGTAGCCCATCTGTTCCGAACATATAGAACAGATGGGTTTTTATTTTCTACGCCTTGATAAAGATTTCTTTTACCATACATTTGCGCCTTAATTTTTCAAATGAAACAATTGGAGGTTAGCGAGTTTACGGACATTTCATTAGAAGGATGTGTGATAGTAGATGTCCGCAAGTCGGAAGATTTTGTAAATGGCTTTTTGAAAGAGTCAATCTCAATTCCATTTGATGAAAATTTCGTGAATACATTTCAGGAGCTAGTAGAAAGCAGCCAAGACGTTCTTTTCGTGGCAGATGAAAATGATATTTCTGCTATTTCCGCAATTGTAAAGAATGCAGGCATCGGTAATGTTCAAGGATATTTGAAAGGCGGTATTGATATATCAAAAATGTCAGCTAAAACTATTGATATGCTGATAACGATTGATGCAGAAGAATTCGTTATTGATTATCGTTTTGATGAATTCTATTTGGTTGATGTACGAACTGCTGAAGAATTTGAAAACGAACACGTTGAACATGCTGAAAATATTACGCTGAATGATCTTGAGCAATTGCTGATTGATTTGGACACAGCTAAGAGCTATTACATTTATGCCGATTCATCTGCTCATGCAATAACTGCCGGTTCGCTGTTCAAACAAAATGGATTCAACTTGGTTAAGATAGTAGCTGAAAATTTTGAAAATATTAAAGCAAGCGGCATTTCGCTTGTTACTAAAAACAAAAAATCTTCAGCAAAATTTTCTGATAATTAATTGCTGATGAATTTCTCCAATCTCCAACGTAAACATTTTGTTGAACAACTTTCTTCGCAGCATTTCGATTTGTTGGTGATTGGCGGAGGCATTACAGGTTGCGGCATTGCTTTGGACGCTGCACTGCGCGGAATGAAAGTAGCTTTGATTGAAAAAAACGATTTCGCATCTGGTACTAGCTCTCGTTCTACTAAACTTATTCATGGCGGTTTGCGTTACTTGAAGCAGTTGGAATTTAAACTGGTTCGCGATGTGGGAACAGAGCGCGCTGTGGTTCACCGTAATGCACGTCACATTGTGATTCCTGAAAAAATGTTGCTCCCGATAGTTACGGGCGGTTCATTAGGCAAAAATTCTTCTTCACTTGGATTGCTTACCTACGATTTATTGGCAGGTGTAAAAAGCGATGAGCGAAGAAAGATGCTCGACAAACACGCTACGTTAAAAGCAGAGCCGCTTTTGGCTTTTGATAAATTAGTTGCAGGTGGATTATATTTTGAATACAGAACCGATGATTCGAGATTGGTGATTGAGAACGCAAAGTCTGCATTTGCAAATGGAGCAATCTTGTTGAGTTATGCAGAAGCAAAAATTTTCATTTACGATAAAGCAGGAAACATTACGGGAGTAAAAGTTCAGGATAAAACTTCTGAAGCAGATTTTGAAATTAAAGCCGACACTATTGTAAATGCCTGTGGTCCTTGGGTGGATTTGTTGCGTAAAGAAGATAACTCTCTGAAAGGAAAGCGCCTTCAACTTACTAAAGGAGTGCACATTGTTTTCCCTTACAAAAAATTGCCATTGCAACAGGCAGCTTATTTCGATGTGGGAGATGGAAGAATGATTTTTGCTGTTCCGCGCAATAACATAACGTATGTAGGCACTACTGATACAGTTTACAATCAGGATATAGATAAACCCCAATGCACCAAAGAGGATGCGGAGTATTTGTTGAAGGCGGTTAATCAGATTTTTCCTTCGCTTAAATTAAACTTAGAAGATATTGTTTCAAGTTGGGCAGGTCTTCGTCCGTTAATTTATGAAGAAGGAAAGTCCGCTTCTGAACTATCGCGGAAGGACGAAATAATGGTTTCGCCATCAGGGCTTATATCAATTGCTGGAGGAAAACTGACCGGATACAGATTGATGGCAGAAAAAATTGTTGATCTGGTGGCTAAGAAACTCGGTAAGAAATTCGGAAAATGTAAAACAAAGAATTATAGATTGAGTGGAGGGGATTTTGAAAACGAAGAGAAATTTAAAAAAGCACTAAAGGAGTTTACAGAGCAAGGCAAAAGTGAAAATATTCCAGCCGAAAAAATCAAAGAGTGGTTTTTCAGATACGGCACCAATGTTTCGAAAGTGATTAAGAACCTTGTTTTGTTGCGCTCAAAAGGTTTCGATGAGCAGCAACTGTACGAAGCCGCAGAACTGCATTATTGTTTGGAACATGAAATGATTTATTCCCTTAACGATTTTCTCATTCGTAGAACCGGAAAGATATTTTTTGACAGAGATAATTCCGAAAAACATATTGAGTACTTAAACGGTTTATTGTCGGAGCAATTAAAGTTAGATGTACGCACTTCTCAAGGAGTTCTATTAGCAACTAAAGAAGAATTTAAATCGGCAGTTACTTTTCAGTAATTACTCAAACTCCAGCATCACCTGATTTTTTTCAACAGGTTGCTTTAGCTGCACATTTATTTTTTTGATTTTGCCATCACGGGGCGATTTAATGGCGTTCTCCATTTTCATCGCTTCAAGAATAAGAAGCAAATCTCCTTTCTTTACCTCATCTCCAACATTTACAGATACATTGATGATTAATCCCGGCATGGGTGCTTTGATGTATTGAATGGCAGAGGAGGATTTCGAAGTAATGCCAAGCTGTTGTAGGAGTAAG
>JBKJJB010000021.1:0-10188 GCA_046598235.1 Chitinophagales bacterium | reverse complement strand
TGACTCCACTTTTGATATTCGTCATGTTGAAGGTGAAGGAATAGTTGGACGTCAACCGGTTTTATATCCCGGAGATTCTCATCAATATGTTTCCGGCTGTGACCTTTCATCGCCTATTGGCAAAATGGAAGGCATCTACATTTTTGAAAATAAAGAATCAGGAAAAAAATTCGAAGTGAAAATTCCGGCTTTCAAACTGATTGCTCCGGTAATTCTTAATTAAGATTTGCGCGGTTTCTGTCGTAAGGCATAAACACGAAACTGGTTGCCCCTTCTTCTGCCACAAACACACACATATAATCATTCGGGCTTTTGTAAGCGTTTATAAAGTCGATTGCTTTTTCTTTTACTACCACACCTTTACTTACAAACTCTTCTAAGTGCGAAGCATTGAAATTCCAACTAATATCAAAGTCGGCACGGTTGACGATAGGTAATCCTAAATCAATATCATTTTCTCCTCTCATGGCAATAAAAATGGGATACTTGGTTACATCACCTTTTATCATGCCGCTTGAAATCTGGCGGATATAGTCGCGACAAATCTCTAAGTCATCGTGAAGCGATTTATATATTTCTTCGTCAAGTGTCATAGTGTAATTGCTACAAGAATAAAAAATTCTGCTTACCCTTTTAAACTTAACAAAACCACATTTTCTATATGCGTTGTATGCGGAAACATATCTACAGGTTGAACACGTTTCACTTCATATTTTTCAGAGAGCAATTGTAAATCGCGGGCTTGTGTAGCAGGATTACAACTTACATATACAATCTTTGGTGCTTCTAATTGCAATAATGTTTTCACTACATCTTCGTGCATTCCTGCGCGGGGTGGGTCGGTGATAACCACATCGGGTTTGCCGTTGGCAGAAATAAAGTCGGGATTCAAAACCATACGCACATCACCTGCATAAAAAGAACAATTAGAAACCGAATTCAGCTTTGCATTTTCTTTCGCGTCTTCAATGGCAGCTTCTATTTGCTCAATACCCACCACACGCTTGCACGAATCGGAAACATACAACGCAATACTTCCCACGCCTGTATATAAATCATACACCACATCTTTGCTTTTTAAAGCGGCAAACTCTTTAGTGATGTCGTACAGCTTTTTCGCCTGCACCGAGTTGGTCTGAAAAAAACTCTTGGTTCCTATTTTGAATTTATAAGTGCCCAGTTGTTCAATGATGTGGTCTTTGCCTTTGTAAACTTTTGTATCCTGGTCGTAGATAGTATCGTTGCGCTTACTGTTTACCACATATTGCAGCGAAGTAATTTGCGGAAATTCATTCGCCAAAAACGCAAGTAGTGCTTCTCTCTTCGCTTCATCGTTTTCGTAAAACGAAACCAGCACCAATATTTCTCCAATGGCTGAAATGCGAATCATCAAATTTCTAAGCAAGCCGTTTTGGTCTTTCAGATTAAAAAACGTATAGCCCTTTTTCAAGGCAAATTCTTTTACCGCTATTCTAATTTGGTTGGATGGGTCAGCCTGCAAAAAACATTTTTCAATATCAATTACTCCCGAAAAACTTCCCGGAACATGAAAACCAAGTGCATTCCGATGCTCAAATGTTTCTCCGCTATTGATTTCTTCTTCGGTCAGCCATCTTCGGTCGGTAAATGCAAATTCAAGTTTGTTTCGGTAGAAGAAATTTTCTTCACAGCCAATTACATCGGGCATTTGCGGAAAATCAATTTTGCCGATTCGCTCAAAAGCATCTTCTACAATTTTCTTTTTAAACTTGAGTTGTTCGGCATAATTGATATGCTGCCACTTACATCCCCCACAAACCCCAAAGTGAGAACACTCCGGCTTAACGCGCAGAGAAGAAGCCGTTTTTAACTCGGCAATTACACCTTCGGCAAAACTCTTTTTGCTTTTACGTATCTCTACATCTGCTACATCACCGGGTACGGCACGCTCGGCAAAAATCACTTTACCATCGAGCTTGGCAATGCCCTTGCCCTCGCTGCTCATATCGGTAATGGCAAGGTCTTTCAGTATTTTACGTTCGCGCTCAGCCACATTTATTGTTTGCGGTAAAAATAAAATTTTGAAGGTGGCGCATCACAAGCACCTAAATAAAAGAAGCGGCTTCATTTTTATTTGAGACGGTTTCTTTTATTTTATACTGCGACTTTTTAGTGCCGCATATAAAGTTCTACAATAGCTGCCATTTGAGCTATCCAAAAGCCGACCATCCATTTAATGAGGTCAACTTTATCATCCTTAGTAAAAAACACATCTTTCTTTTGATTGATTTATTCTTCGGCTACTTCTAATGCGCTCATTTTTTCCTCTCAATCTTAAAGAATTAATTAAATAGTTTTACAATAGCAACGGTTGGAGGATTACCATTCAAAAGTTTTTCACAACCTGTAGCTATAAATTTTTTCTTACACCATTTGGCGTAGATAGTATGGGTGAGCAATGTATGGGTGATACAATCCATTTCTGTTTCGACAATGGTTCAAATACCTTTACACCGGATGGCAGTAAGTATATTTGGAGTAATTAATACGAAAACCTGCACAATGGAAATCAAAGACTACGATTTATTATTAGATGATTTAGAGGCACGAAAATATGCTATTGACCACCACCTTAAATTTATGGGTACTTTAGGAGTGTTGCTGAAAGCTAAAGAAAAGCAAGTGATAAAATCGGTAAAACCATACCTCGAAAAACTCAAACAACACGGAATCAGAATTTCAGAAGCCGTAGAAAAAGAAGTATTGTCGATAAGTAAAGAAATGTAACCCCATAAGGGTTGCTTAATTCCTATGATCACTACCCCAATTAAGTTTCGTTTTAAGAGCGGTAAGAAAACTTTGGTCGGTTAGGCGCACAAGATGAGCGCAGTAGTTTGCTTTTTTTATTGCTAAAGAAAATGAAGCGTCAATCGCTTTATAGCGGGCATCGAGCGTGCAAAGAAAACTATCACCTCTGCCGGTAATTTCAAACGAAAGAATAGCGTCATCGCTTACTACCATTGGTCGCACATTAAGATTGTGCGGAGCCACCGGAGTAATTACAAAATTGCCGGAGGTTGGATAAAGAATCGGTCCTCCGCAACTGAGCGAGTAACCCGTAGAGCCGGTAGGTGTAGAAATAATAACTCCATCCGCCCAATAGGTATTCAGCAGTTCACCATTCAAATACGCATTCACTGTAATCATACTGCTTTGGTCTCTCCGCTGAATGGTCATATCATTCAGTGCGATGTTGTCTTCAAATAATGGCTTGTTGGTTTGCAGTTCGAGCAGGGTGCGCTTATCAATCATATAAGTTCCTTTCTCAATGGCATCCACCGCTGCTTGAATTTGATCTTTGCCCAAGCTGGCAAGAAACCCTAAGCGACCGAAGTTGATTCCCAAAATCGGAATTTCAGATTCTTTAATCATAACCACGGCATCAAGAATAGTTCCATCACCACCCATGCTGAATACCACTTCTGTATTTGCTTTTATTTCATCAAAATTTTCAAACACATCTGCTTTTATATTCAGGTTTTCCTTGAGCAACTGAAAAAATTTTTTCTCCACCACATACTTCACTTTTTTCGTTTCAAGATAATCGAAAAGTTCCTGTGCGTGAACTGTGTTGCTTTTGTTGAAGGTTTTTCCGTAAATCGCAATCATGCGGCTAAGTTAATAGTGAATGCCAGCCCGACAAGTCATTCTGGCGGGGTTAATAGTGAATAGTAATACAATTCTTCTTCGCCTGCTTCTAAAAACTAGGCTTCAATATAAACTTAATGCCCCAGTTCTGTCCGCCATTGTTGCGGTAAGTGGCGCGCCACAAAAAATCTACCCTAAACAGATAAGCAATATTTTCAATACCAAAACCAAGTTCGATGTACGGAATTTTGTTGGGCGATGTAAGTTCCGAAGGAACGGTCAACACATCTCTGTTCTTCTGACTGAAGTTTCCCATCAATCCTTTAAAAATTAAAACCTCGCGCAATTTCAGTTTACTGAAGCCGGGAATTTTGTTGAAGAAGAATCCGTTGAAGTGATGTTCAATCCAAAGTTGCGCATACTGGTCGCTTACAAACTCAAATTCACGCAATAAGTTGTAGTTGTATTTATCCAATAATATTCCAAGGTTTCCTTGTGTAAGAAAACTGGCAGTATAAGGTGCTCTTCCAAAAACTTTGCCCCCTTTTATTTCATAGTTGGTGTACCCTATAGCGGAAAACAATCGCTGTTTGAAAGTGAAAACCAAATTGTGATAGTTGAAATAATCGCCCTGAATATCTCCCATGCCCACAGTGTAACGCAACATTACAACCGGGTATTTTGTGGTGGCAAAATACCGGTAGAAGACTCCGGCTGTATATAAAGTTTTAAATGAGTAACGTGCGGTAAGTGCGAACTCTGTAACATTAAATTTCTGCACTGGTATTAGCGCATTATTCACCTCGTGCGAAAAATTAGAAACACCCGGCACATCGTAGTATATCTTTTCGGTAAAGGCTGTGATAGTAGAAAAATCCTTAAACCAATCTTTGTCGTGCGAAATTCCAAATTCGCGCACCTTCATCAGCTTGCTGAATTCTTTGCCGGTAATAAGTGTAACAACATTATCAAATGTCAAAAGTGTTTGGCTTTCATCCTGCCCCGGCACTTTTATATCATACCTGTAGTATGCTTCCAAAGAATTCCATCGATCGTTTTTTTTCGGCAGATTGATGCGCATCAATGCCATGTATTTATAGTCTTTATCCTTAAAGCCATACGCTCCATATCCGGTGAAATAAAATTTGCGAAAAAAATTATTCACGGGTGTTCCTATCGGCATAAACCGCGAACGGGTTTCAAAGCCAAAGCGAACACGGTATCCTTCTACATTATTTTTACTGATAAAATTTAAAACACGTCCTATACTAATGGGTCCTGCATCGGCAAAAGCAGAAGTAAAAAACACACCGAGCCATTGATACAATTTGAAGGCAGGCACCTTTTGAAACGTATCAGCAATTTCAAAAACTCTTCTCTGCGAAGGGCTTAAAGCAGAAAACCGCGATGCATCCCAATAACTTCTCGAACGAAGGCGCGCACTGTCCATCAAAATTTTTTCTTCCGGTCCGGCAAAAATTGTATCGGGAAAAAGAACGTTGGTTTCGAAATTTCTTTTCTCTACTAACTTCTGAAAATGTAAGCCCAACTTGTTCTTCTTTTTAAAAAGTGAACCTACCGAACTCATTTCATCGCGGGTTTTCATCCAATATTTTCCATCTATCAAGGCAAAATCAAGCCTTGCATCATACTCATTAACGAAGTTCAAATTTGCTTTTTCATTCGGACGATACTGTATGTAGCGAATTGCCCAGGTAGCCGAATCAATCCATGCATAACCCTTTAATGCCAAATCTTCTTTTGCTTTTCCTACGAAATGAAATTTGTAAGAAACTCTGCCATCTATTTTTGCAGTGTCGGTAACATAGTAGTGATATACACCCAAACCGATGGGTGCGAAAGGAGCACTGAAAAAAGTTCTGGCGAAGTAATATAGGTTATCGTACGGATCGTTCTCGCGAAACTCTACATCCACCAGGTTATATACAGTAGGATTGTTTACGCCTGTCATCTTTTCGGCTTTCATAATAATCCGTTGTTGCTTCCTCGGAAGAGTCCGGCTATATACATCACTGATGTTTTCTTTAATCACTCCGGGAATATACATGCTACCTGTTTCGGTGGTGTCTTTATTGGCAAACGCAAAACCGAAAGGACGGAACAGGAAAAAATTCTGAAATTTCTGTGAAGGATTTAAAAGTGAAATCTGAAACCTCTCATAATTCTCGTATTTGTAACTTACTAAATTATTAACCCGGTTTTCATCTTTATGCTTTAGCACTTGATAGAAAACATAATTAGCAACGGTATCAATCACACGTTTTTTTCTTTTTCCGGCTTTAACGGTTATCTCTACCAATTTCAATTCATCGGAACCCATTTCAATATTCAATTCCTGAATGCCTCCGCGTTTAACGTGAATAGTTCTCGTCCTAAAACCCAGATATGAAAAGGAGACAGAATCAATTTTTTCGGAGGTGCGTAGTCGATACTCCCCTTTGGGGTCGGTCAAAGCAGCTTTTAATGACCCTATAATGCGCACATTAACGTAAGGAATGGGCTCTTTATTCGAAGCGTCAACTACTTTTCCGAAAATTTCTGTAGTGATTTGAGCAACAGAAACATTGGAAAGAAAGAGGAATAGAAAGAAAATGTAATGCCGTTGAATTATCATTTTTTGGAGCGGCAAAAATAGAAGAATTAAGCAGGGAGACTAGACAGAAACCGAATGCCTATACGTTCATATATCTCATTAAGGCATCGTAGCGATCTTTGAGGTCTTCGGTGTATTCGGTGTCGTTATAGATGGCTTTCACCTCGTATTCATATCGTTCGAAAGCAGCAACAATAGCCGATACTTCAGTAGTGTTTAATTTAACTGTAATTTCAATTTTGCCTTCTTCCTGAATAATGTTCGTATACAGCGAAAGAATTTCAGCTTCATTCTCTTCTACAATTTTTGCTACTTCCGAGAGCGAATAATTACTAACGGGAATCTCCAGTTCTAAAATCCCTCCCACATCTTTCACAGAGCTTAACATAGCAAAGGCACGCAAACAACTTTCGGCAGAAATAAGTCCTAAGTATTTATGCTCTTCGTTAATAACAGGAATTACGCGCACATTAAACTCAACTGCGGCTTTCATAATATCAAAAACGTGTGCTGTATCTTTTACAAATGGCTGGCGAAAAGACTGACTAAAATTTTTGAGCGGCTTATTCAGATGTTTCATATTGATAACATCTTCCATAGTTACCAAGCCTACATAACTCTCTCCATCAACTACCGGCAATTGATTCATATTATATTCATGCATCACCATCAAGGCATGTTCACCACTATCTTCAAGATGAAGGGGCGGGGTAGATTCTGATAAAAGGCGTGGAGCAATCATTGCTTTTTTTTCGTTACTTATTTATTTAGACGCACAAACCATGAAAATAGTTACTGCTTTTATAGACGAATGGATTTTTCTTACCATAAAATAACACATCCTTTTTTAGCCATCAGGTCTGTTTAATCAAAAAGCTCTCTAAAAGCTCATTAAACTTTTCCGGTTGCTCCATCATGGGTGCATGACCGCACTTTTCAATAAGATGCAGTTCTGAATTGGGAAATAGTTTATGAAATTCGTCTGCTACAAATGCAGGAGTAATAGTATCTTCTTTTCCCCAAACTAAGCAAACGGGCAAATTCATTTTTGAAATTTCATCGCGCAGATTATGACGCAATGCCGATTTTGCCATAGAAACTAAGCGAATGACTTTGCCGCGATTGTTTACAATTTCAAAAACTTCGTCTGTCAGTTCTTTAGTAGCTAATTTTGAATCGAAGAATGTTGCTTCTGTTTTTTTCTTCACGTATTCATAGTCGCTCTTACGGGGATAAGTATCACCAAGAGAGTTCTCAAACAGCCCGGAACTGCCCGTAAGTGTCATTGTCTTTACCCGTTCGGGTTTCCGCAGATAATAAATTTGTGCGATGTGTCCTCCCAGCGAATTTCCGATAAGATGAATTTTATCGTACTTCTTAAACTCGATAAACTCATCTACGTAATCAACCATTCCGGTTACGGTAGTTTGGTCTAATTCCAAATCGTAAAGCGGCAGCAAAGGGATAGTTACTTTGTATTTGGGAGAAAAGTAATTGATGAGTTGGTTGAAGTTGCTAAGCGCACCGAATAAGCCATGCAGTAAAACAATCGCCTCGCCATTTCCTTCTTCGCAGTATTTGAATCGCTCTTCGTGCTTTATCTGAAAACTCATTATTGATTATTGCTCTGCGCCAAAAGTAATTTTTTGCATCAAATGAAAATCCGGCATCAGTGAAGTGATGCACACAGAAAAATTGATTTGTAGTATGCAGTAATCAAAACTTTGCTCATCACAAAATTTTGACATCAATATTCCATTGGCTCCTGATGTGTGCTGCGAACGCGGATAATAAAAATATGATTGGCGGTAATTTGATAGGCAATCCGAACATGGTGTATCTCGAATGCACGGAAATCGCCTTGGTTTCCTTTTCTGAATTTATCGCGGGGATATTTTTTCGGCTGCACCGGAACCGATTCAATTTTATCAATAATCTCCTGCTTTAGTTTTCCGGCATTTTGTGGTGAGGACAGATACACATATTCATAGAGCTTTTCGAATTGAGCCAACGCTTTTGCGTCCCAAACAATTTCGGGCAATTGCTTCATTACCAGTTTCCAATAATTTTTTTGGCGGAAGCATGTGTAAGATAATCTCCCTTTTTATAGCGTTTCACCGCTTCGTCTATTTCGCGATTATACTCTTCTGCAGTAATGCGTTCCTCCGGCTTTGACTTACCGTAACGAAGTAAATTTCGTATCAGTTTAATTAATTGAGGGTCGCTAATTTCTTCGATTTCCTTTTTCAATTCCTTTATTTCGACTTCAAGTTTCATATCTTTTATTTTAAAGTTCTAAGTTAATGTATTTCTGCAACCCAGTTCTTCATTATCTGCAAGCCGCAAGGAGTGAGAACTGACTCAGGATGAAACTGCACGCCAACTAATTTAAATTCAGGATGTGAAATTGCCATTACTTCATTTTCGTTGGTTAAAGCAATTACCTGTAATTCGGTTTTATCTAACTCATCAAGAATAAGCGAGTGATAACGCATTACCTCAAATTCATCGGGAAGATTTTTGAAAAGAAAATGATTGGAGTGATTGATAACAGAAGTTTTTCCGTGCATCGGCTTTATTGCCTTCTTCAGCTTGGCTCCGAAAAATTCTCCGATTGCCTGATGCCCCAAGCAAATTCCCAGAATAGGTTTTGAGGTGTGAAAGTGTTCTATAAACTTCATGGTTATTCCTGCTTCATGAGGAGTTTTTGGACCGGGAGAAATAACGGCTGATGAAAAATTGAGCGCAGCAATTTCTTCCAAACTCATTTCATCATTGCGGACTACTTCGCATTCTAATGCCATTTGCAGGATGTAGTCGCGCAGGATGTAAGTGAAGGAATCATAATTATCGAGTAGCAGAACCACATTAAGTTCTGGTTAGGTGAGTATCGAACAAGTCGTCAAACTTTTCGAATGTATCGCGGAACATTGGAACTACATTGCCCGATACTTCCATCACTTTGGGGGCAAGGTTGGCGATGTATGGATACACATGTGAGGTGTTTTTTTGATCGCGCGGAAACACATCCATTTTATTCAAAAACCAAATGAACACACACAACACATACAAACCAACGAGTGAATGAATAATGCCTCCGAAAATCTGGTTGAACAAATTCATGTTGGCTGATTTCAAAATCTGCTCCAATCCCCAACCTATGAGTTTCATCAAGCCGACTACACAAGCCAGCACCAGAATGAACGAAATAATTGCCAGTGTTTTTATTCCTAAGTGTGCATAGTTGCGAAGCAGGTCGGCAGCGAAATACGAAAACTTAAGCGCGGCAACAATTCCTAAAAACCATCCAAGAATGGAAAAGATAGAATAGATGATTCCGTTTTTGTAGCCCTGATAAAAACCAAGACCAATAAAAATGAGAAAGAGAATGTCGAAAACCATAGTTTAGTAGCGTTATGCGTTATTGGTTAATCGTTAATCGGGAATACAACCATCGGCTGTTACTATTAACGATTATACGATTAACTATTGCCAATTAGGTGCAAATTGATAATTGTAAATTGACAATTGCCTATGCTAATAAACTCTTAACCACATCAGCGACTAATTTATTATCCGCTTTTCCTGCTAATTGTTTCGACACCACGCCCATCACCTTGCCCATTTCTTTTTGAGTAGTAGCACCGGTGGTGGCAATTGCCTGTTTTACTATTTCACGCACTTCCTCTTCGCTCATCATTGCAGGCAGATATTTTTCAATCACTTCCACTTCGCCTTTCTCTTTATCAATTAAATCGGTGCGGTTGGCTTTTTCAAATTCGGCAATAGAATCTCTGCGCTGCTTTACCATCTTTTGCAGTATCTGCACTTCCTTTTCGGGGCTTATAACTCCATTGGCACCTTTTTCAGTTTTTGCTTTAATAATTTCGCTTTTAATGGCGCGCACTGCTCTAAGGCGGGCTTCGTCTTTTGCCATCATAGCGGCT
>JBKJJB010000421.1:0-3423 GCA_046598235.1 Chitinophagales bacterium | reverse complement strand
GTGTGTAATCACTTCCTCCAGGTCCCGAAGTTGGTTGTGTGGGTTGTGATTGAGAGAAAGAATTTTGCGAAAAGGAAAAAAGAAGAACCGCAAAAGAGAGTAGAAGTTTCTTCATACAAAAATGTTTTATTAGTTGAAGATAGAAGTTCTTTTCAATTCATGTTTATCCAAACAAATCGCTCGACAAATATCTATCTCCCCTATCGCAGATGATGGCAACTATTACTCCTTCATTTATTTCTTTGGCAATTTGCAAAGCGATATGAACCGCACCCCCACTACTCATTCCGCAGAAAACCGCTTCTTCTTTTGCGAGTCGTCTCGTCATTGCGACTGCATCTTCTTCCGATACATCAACTACTCTGTCCACTCTTTCCGGTTCAAATATCTTTGGTAAATATTCTACAGGCCATCTTCTTATTCCGGGAATGCGTGAGCCATCGGTTGGCTGTGCACCCACAATCTGAATGTTAGGATTCTTCTCTTTCAAGAACATCGAGGTTCCCATAATCGTTCCTGTAGTTCCCATAGAAGACACAAAATGCGTAACTGTCCCATCTGTATCTCTCCATATTTCCGGACCTGTTGTGTTGTAATGCATTTTCGGATTATCGGGATTAGCAAACTGATTCAGCATTAGGTAACCGCCTTTCGCTACTTGCGCATGCGCGTAATCAATTGCTTCTTCCATAGAGCCTTCGGCAGAAGTCAAAATTACTTTCGCACCAAAAGCTTCCATCGTAAGCACACGTTCCTTAGTTGAGTTTTCCGGCATGACTAATTCAATCTCCACTCCGAATAAACTCGCAATCATCGCAAGAGCAATACCTGTATTACCGCTGGTGGCTTCAATCAATTTAATGCCGGGTTTTATTTCACCTCTATCAAGAGCTCCTTTAATCATGCCATAAGCAGCACGGTCTTTCACACTGCCGCCCGGATTATCGCCTTCTAATTTTGCATAAATTTTTACTCCCGCTTTTTTGTTGATGTTATGTAACTCAACTATAGGTGTGTTGCCCACTAAATCAAGAATTGTAGCCATAGTTCAATATTAAAAAGACTAATCGAATAATTTTAAAATCCCAAGCCACGAATTACACGAATTACACGAATTAAAACTATAGGGAAATTTCGATTCGTGACAATTTGTGTGATTCGTGTCAAGTAAAATTATCCTAAAGTCTATTGACTTTATAGATTTAATATAATATTTTACATTCGCACCTCATTTTATGAACCATAAGTCAGATAACATTCATCCTTTTAACCAACTGCTGCCCCGTGAAAGCAAAGAAGAACTTTTGCATCAACAAGGGAAGGTGTTGTGGTTTACGGGGTTGAGTGGTTCGGGTAAAAGCACTATTGCAAAAGGATTAGAAGAAGCACTTCATTCAAAAGAATTTTTTTCGGTGGTGTTAGATGGCGATAATGTTCGAACCGGGATCAACAATAATCTCGGCTTTAGTGATGAAGACCGCAAAGAAAATATCCGCAGAATTGCCGAAGTGGCAAAACTTTTTGCATCAAACGGAGTTATTACCATTTGCAGTTTTGTTTCACCCACAGAAGAAATCAGAAACCTCGCGAAGAACATCATCGGCAAAAATGATTTCATTGAAATATTCGTAAATACCCCAATTGAAGAATGTGAGAAGCGCGATGTAAAAGGACTTTATGCGAAAGCAAGAAAAGGAGAGATAAAAGATTTCACCGGAGTGAATGCTCCTTTTGAAGAACCGAAAAATTCGCACTTAGAAATTCAAACAAAAAATAAAAGTATTGAAGAAAGTGTGAAAGAGGTTTTGGAATTTATTACTGACAAAATATTATTTAACGACTAAACAAATTCCTCCCCTTCGGGGAGGTTAGGTGGGGCTTATGTCATATACTCTTAATCACTTAAAAACACTGGAAGCAGAATCCATTTTTATTCTGCGCGAAGTGGCTGCTCAGTTTCAAAACCCTGCTATTCTTTTTAGCGGAGGAAAGGATTCCATTCTGGTAACTTATCTTGCTAAAAAAGCATTCTACCCGGCTGCTATTCCTTTTCCGTTAGTTCATGTTGACACCGGTCACAATTTTCAGGAAACATTGGATTACAGAGACGAATTAGTAAAAACACTTGGAGTTAAATTGATTGTCGGTTCTGTTCAGGAATCAATTGATAACAAAAGAGTGGCAGAAGAAAAAGGTTATAGTGCCTCTCGAATTCGATTGCAGACTACAACCCTTCTTGATACGATTGAGAAATACAAATTTGATTGTTGCATGGGTGGTGCGCGAAGGGATGAAGAAAAAGCCCGCGCCAAAGAACGCTTCTTCTCGCACCGCGATGAATTCGGACAATGGGATCCTAAGAACCAACGCCCTGAGCTTTGGAATTTATTCAATGGCAGAATGCATGTAGGTGAAAATTTTCGTGTGTTTCCTATTTCAAATTGGACAGAGTTAGATGTGTGGCAATATCTCGCCATGGAAAAGATTCCAATGCCTTCACTTTATTTTTCGCATAAGCGAAAAGTATTTGACCGTGACGGAACTTTGTTAGCTGAAAGCCCTTATATCCCTATGAAACCAAATGAAAAAGCGGAAGAAAAGGTGGTGCGTTTCAGAACTATCGGTGATATCACTTCTACTGGAGCAACACTTTCAACAGCAGCAACTCTCGATGATATTATTCAGGAAGTGGCGAGTTCAAGAACAACTGAGCGCGGAGGTAGAGCGGATGATAAGCGGAGTGAGAGTTCGATGGAAGACAGAAAGAAAGAGGGGTATTTTTAATACAGCCCCCAACCCCCGAAGGGGGATAAAAGACAAATGCAAATACAAACATCAAAATGCGAAATGAGTAACATGGAAAATAAAGACAAAGCTAAAGTCCCCTTCGGGGATTTAGGGGCTTTTAATAGTTTAAGCAAACGACCTATCAAAGTTGACTTGCCATCATCTACACTTCCCGCAGTGGTGAAGCGGAGAAGTTCCATGTTCATGTAGCTCTTGGAATCAAATATCACCTCTCCTAACCTCTCCGAAGGAGAGGGACTGGTTTTGTCTTTATCTTTTGTGTTTTCCATTTTTTTATTTTCAATTTCTCTTTTTGGTTTTTGCATTTAAGTCCTCCCCTTCGGGGAGGATTTAGGTGGGGTTTAAAAATATCCCTCTTTCTTTCTGTCTTCCATCGAACTTTCGCTTCGCTTATCATCTGCTCTTCCTCCCCGCTCAGTTGTTCTTGAACTCGCCACTTCCTGAATAATATCATCCAAGGTAGAGGCCGTAGAAAGCGTTGCACCTGTAGAAGTAATATCACCAATGGTACGAAAACGCACCACCTGCTCTTCTGCTTTTTCATTTGGCTTCATAGGGATATAAGGGCTTTCAGCTAACAAAGTTCCGTCACGGTCAAATACTTTTCGCTTATGC
>JBKJJB010000337.1:0-7081 GCA_046598235.1 Chitinophagales bacterium | reverse complement strand
GCTTGGCTTAAACAGGTTCAAATATTTCTTGTGCAGATTATAAACTCCTTTGAAAAGCGTTCCTCTATTGATAGGCCAAGAAAGCGGACGCACTCTTATTTTCAACTCCTTTTCAATCTCATCCAGCAAATCGAAAGGGTCTCTTCCTTCTCTATCTAATTTATTAATGAAAACAATAACAGGGGTTTTGCGCATGGCGCATACTTCCATCAGCTTGCGGGTTTGTGCTTCTACCCCTTTTACTGAATCTACCACCATAATAACTGAATCAACTGCGGTAAGTGTGCGGTAAGTATCTTCCGCAAAGTCTTTGTGACCGGGCGTATCGAGAATGTTGATGGTTTTGCCTTTATATTCAAAACTCATTACCGAAGTAGCCACACTAATTCCCCGTTGCTTCTCAATTTCCATAAAATCGCTGGTGGCGGTCTTCTTTATCTTGTTGCTTTTAACCGCCCCTGCCGTCTGTATCGCCCCTCCGAAAAGGAGCAGCTTTTCGGTAAGCGTGGTCTTACCCGCATCGGGGTGAGATATGATGCCGAAGGTTCTGCGTTTGTTTATTTCCTGCGTAAGTTCCATAAAGAAGGGTGCGAAAATAGAAAAAGACGGCACACAAGGTTTTTGTTCTTTTGGTTTTTTGGTGGGAGTAATTATATTTGCGCTCCCAAATTTAAAAGAGATGTACGCAATAGTAGAAATAGCAGGACAACAGTTTAAGGCAGAAGCCGGTAAGAAGTTATACGTTCACCGCCTTGAAGGTAATGCAGGTGATGCAGTTACTTTCGATAGAGTATTGTTGACTGACGATAACGGAATCGTGCAGGTAGGAACCCCAACTGTGAAGGGGGCATCAGTAAATGCAAAGATTGTTGACCACATGAAGGACGACAAAGTAATTATCTACAAAAAGAAAAGAAGAAAGACCTACGAAAAGACCCAAGGTCACCGTCAATATCTTACTCAAATTTCTATCGAAAGCATTAGCTAATAATCATAATCATTTAAAGATACAGTCATGGCACATAAAAAAGGTGAAGGTAAAGTAAAGAACGGACGCGATTCGCATAGTAAGAGATTAGGTCTTAAAATATTCGGAGGCGATTCTGCTGCTCCGGGCAATATCATTATCCGCCAGCGCGGAACTACCTACCATCCCGGTTTGGGAGTAATGATGGGTAAAGACCATACTATCTTTGCAGTAATAGATGGCAAGGTAAAATTTTCAAAAGGTAAGAACGACAGAACTTTTGTTCACGTAGTTGCCGAAGCATAAGAAATACAACTTCTAATAAAAAAAGTCTCATCCTAACGATGAGACTTTTTTTATGCCCGAATCTTTAAACTATTGTTGCCGTTAAAGAAAGTGAAGAGTACACCACCTACAACACAGGAATCGTTACATTCGTGAAGCTTTTAGTTTATGCTAAACCCACAAAGAACCTTTTTTAGAAGAATATTAGTCCTGGCTCTGCTAATAGGTGGTTGTACTGTCTATTTTGGCACTTCGGGTTTTACAAAGCCGGCAAGCAGTCCTTCCAAAGCAAGCACTTTCGTTGCCCCGCAAGAAGTATATCAAAAACTTAAATTGAGTGAAATTGGGTTAAGCAAAGTTGCATTTGACCTTGCTGTAAAGGGTTGGGGAAAATTGAAAAGAACGGGCGAGGTAAGTAAGAACGTGATATCTATTTGCGACTTTACACAATCATCGAATAATAAACGCCTTTACGTTATTGATTTGGTTAAAGGTCAATTGCTGTTTAACACTTTAGTAGCGCACGGGAGGAATACGGGTGAAGAGTTTGCGCGGTCTTTTAGCAATACTCCTTCTTCTTACAAAAGCAGTTTAGGGTTTTACACCACCAAAGGAACCTACTCGGGCGAGCACGGATTAAGTTTGAAATTAGAAGGAGAAGAACCGGGCTTTAACGACAAAGCCGAAGACCGTGCAATAGTAATGCACGGAGCAGATTATGTGTGTGATAAGTTTATTTGCAACTTCGGCAGATTGGGAAGAAGTTTTGGCTGTCCTTCAGTTCCATATGAACTGCATCAGCAAATTATAAATACTATCAAAGACGGAAGTTGCCTGTTTGTTTATTATCCCGATAAGAAGTATCTCAGCTCTTCAAAACTTTTGAAGTAAACTTTCTTTTCAATAAGCTTATAAGAGGAGCTTTCTCTTCCATTTCATATACATCCTTATAGAATTTAAGGTTTCCATTCTCATCCACATCAGCAACCATATACAAAAGCAGCACAGGAAATTTTTTCTTCAATGGGAACTCCTCCGGTTTCTGATCTCTCACGCATGAATCCAGGCGGACCGTAATTAAAGAATCAACATCATCTTCCAAAAGATAATGAGCTAGCTCAATGGGTTTCTCAACCCGTACACAACCATGGCTCATAAAGCGGTTCGATTTTGCAAACAAATCTCTCCGATTAGTATCGTGCAGATAAATACTAAAAGGAGAATTTAAATCGAACTTTAATAAACCAAGAGCATTGTCGCAACCGGTAGCCTGCCGAAAAGTATAAGGGAAATATTTTTTTGAGACTTTATTCCAGTTGACTGTTTTCGGATCTATTACTTGCCCTTTCCCGTTCAGTACCTGTAGATTGTTATCTTCCAGATACTCTACTCTCTTTCTGATTTTAGGAAGCATTTCATTTATAGAAATACTGAAGGGTACTGTCCAGTAAGGGTAAGTAATTACCCGTGTAATGTAGGCTGTAAACGATGGAGTTTGAGTTTCATTCTTGCCAACTATTACACGCATACTCACATCCTTTACAGAATCACGATTGACGATTTGCAAACGGGCTGCTGGAATATTAACAAATAAAAATTCCTGCTCTTTTAATCTTCCGGTCCATCGCCAGTAATTAAGACTTTCCTTAATTTGTTCAATTCGTGTTCTAAGCGGGAAGTTGAGTTGCTTAAATGTTTTCTCATCAAGAATTCCTGAGGTATCCATGCTGTTCATTCGCTGAAAACCTTTCACGGCTGAAGTAAACAACTCCATATCGCTGGTATCTTCAGATAGAGTATCGGGAATAAGCCGATAAGCTTTTAGCTTAAGTATGGTGATATACTTGCCGGTACCTGCAGGAAAAGAATCTATAAACGGATATTGTTGAAGTATGGCTGTCATACGATTCATTTCTCGTTTTAAGGAAACATACTGCGATGTTTTAGGTTCAATACTGTCGAGTGTTCTGCGCCAATCCCTATGAACCAGCAGTTCGCTGAACATATTCAGAATTCTTGCTGAATCTATATTGTACTTTACTCCGTTGTATTCAATGCGCTTAATCTCTTTGCCATAAGCAACATTGTATAGGAAGGAAAGAGCGGCATCGGTAAAAATTACCTCATTCTCGTACTCATACATCCCCATATCGAAGTTCGGCAGGCGCGAAAGCGAGTCGTATTTTACAATGTATTGGTTGTGATAATCGTTTCTGTCAAGCCCTAAACTATCAGCATAGCGAAGCATCCGGATAAGCATTTCGCGATACAGCTCATTTTCTTTTTGCCTATTGGTCCAAAGTTGAGAATACCCGAATACATCGTAATACTTTCTAAGCAGTTCGCTGCCATTAATGGCTGTGCTATCGTTCTGCACAACAATTTTGGTACGTAGGTGCAGCAGTTCTTTTATTCTATCGGTAGTTCCTGAGAAAATACTCCCCCTGAAAAGGAATATCAATAGAGCAACTACTAAAACAATTGCAGAAGCAGAAATCAGCTTAACCGTGTTTGGTTTCATTCCACAATATTATTCAAAACAAGAACCAAAACATGCAAATGGGTAGTTTAACTAACACGTACTTCCCACTCTAGATAGGATTGTGCTGCCATCTTTTCCCTTTTCGGCTATTTCGGTCGTTTTATTCAGAATGTTTCAAAGCCAATAAGTCCCATTGCCATAAAAACAGCAAACTAACACTGTGCTGTGGAGTAATAACCCTGCCCTGGAAGAGGGTTTGTGCCTTAAACGGAAAGAAACTTCCTTAATTAGCCACATGAACAAGAAACTAAAGCGCCATTTGATTGAGAAATACCGCGAATCGATAAGCGAGCGTTACGATTACGATGCCATAAAGAATGACCCGAAACTGCCGCCATCCTTAACCCGCAAAACAGTAAAAGAAATACGGGCATTCTTCCTCGATAACCTTTATTCGGCACCGGCTACCCGCGAAAAATTAGATGCTGCTTTCCTTCAGTTAGAAACCTTTGTGGCTCATCCGTCCAAAATATGGGGGGTGTTGGGCAGTTTGCCTTCTGCCATCTTCAAATTCGGGTTTCATTTCCCTACAGCAATAAAAGCTGCTGCTTCTGCACTCGAAACACATACATCTGCCCGCCACTTTGAAGATACTTTGCTGCAAGCTGCTATTGATAAAAAGTTTGAAGTGCCGCTTACCGAAGAGCAGTTTCGCGAGTGTTTGGCGGCTATACCGGTTAAACAAGCAAAAGATTTCATTGGCGATTTATCTTCCTTGTTTCACACTATCACCGACACCTCTTTGTTGGCAAAAACCATAAACATTATGGAGGATGTGTTGCACCGCATGGAAGAGCGGAAAGATTTATATGGGCCAGAAGATAAAGACGCCATTCAATTAGGCATTGACTTATTCAGAAAAAGCCATGATTTATTGGTAACCTATGGGGAAGAAACAAAGCAGGAGATTGTGGAGTTTGTAGTTTACAACGAAACCCGCTTTATAGAGGGCTTGCATAAGAAGCAAAAGGTGCGCGGTAAATAGAGATTGAATGAATGGATAAATGGAGTATTGGATAGTTACGTCAATGTATTTCCAATCTTCCATTATTCCAATATTCCCCCTACAAGTAAAAGCATCGTTCGTTTAATATATTTGCCCTTCATTTTAAACGACCGTTTCACGAATGCTAATTAAAGCCGCTCAACTCCTTCTCTCTCTTTCCATACTAGTAGTAATACATGAACTCGGACATTTTATTGCCGCGCGCATGTTCAAAACGCGCGTAGAGAAATTCTATCTATTCTTCGATTTCCTTTTTCCGGTTCCCACCTTGCTCAACTTCGCTTTGTTTAAGAAAAAGATTGGCGACACAGAATACGGCATTGGATGGTTTCCTTTGGGCGGCTATGTGAAGATTGCAGGAATGGCTGATGAAAGCATGGACGACAGCTATCTGAACAACGAGCCAAAGCCGGATGAATACCGCAGCAAAAAGAACTGGCAAAAGCTCATCATTATGTTGGGGGGAATTATTATGAATGTGCTGCTTGGCTGGCTGATTTATTCTATGATTGCCTTCTCGCAAGGCGAAGCATACCTTCCTGCAGAGAATGCGAAATACGGAATCAGTTGCGATTCACTTGCACTGTATGCAGGTTTCCGCGATGGAGATATTATTCAATCGCATGACGGAGGAAAAAGATTTGAAAGCTTCAATTCAATTCCCAAGGAACTTTTGCTGGATGAGGTAAAGACTGTTGAAGTACTTCGTGAAGGGCAGCCTGTTACAGTAACTATTCCTGCTGATTTTGTAAAGCGTGCAGTTGCCACACGCGCCAGAGGGTTTATTGATTTCCGGATTCCTTGTATGGTTGGAGATTTTGCAGAGCAAACAGTGATAAAAGGAAAACTGGTGAAGGGGGATGTGATTGTTGCTATCAATGATTCACCGGTTACGTACTTTCAGGAGGCAAAAGGAATACTTGCTACACTAAAAGGAAAAGAAGCCGTAATAAAGTTTGTGAGAGAAAGAAAAGATACACTTACTACTTCAGTTACTGTACCTGCAACAGGATTACTTGGCTTCCGTCCACCATCAGGAAATGACATGCACTACTACGATGGCTATCTTGATTTAGTAGAAACTAAATACAATTTCTTTGAAGCGTTCCCGAAAGGCGCGCAGATTGCTTACACAAAAATTGTTGACTACCTCAAACAGTTCAAACTCATCTTCAGCCCCGAAGTGCAGGGCTACAAACAATTAGGCGGAGTAGGAACTATCGGTTCACTTTTTCCTGCTACTTGGGATTGGTTAGCGTTTTGGCAACTGACTGCTTTTCTTTCATTAATGTTGGCGGTCATGAATCTTCTTCCTATTCCAATGCTGGATGGTGGCTATGTAATTCTTCTTCTGTTCGAAATGATAACACGCATAAAACTGAGCGACCGCGCTATTGAATATGTAAACCGTGTTGGCTTCATTATCGTTATCTTCCTGATGGTATATGCCAACGGTATGGATATCTTCAGAGCATTTTTCGAGAAGTAATTGCCTTAACTCAATCGGCTTATATTTGAAAGACGGAAACAACTATCTTAAAGAATGATTGAAAATGGAATAGTGGAAATATGGAATAGTGGAATAAAACTGCTTTACCAAATTCCATCATTCCAATATTCCATCATTCCAAAACAGCAACTGTTGTTATCCGATTTATATTTCATTTACTACTATAACTAAAAGCTATACTCTATGGCAACAGGCTTCTTTAAAGTTCCCATCGCACACAACGAACCGGTAAAGAGTTACGCTCCGGGGTCAACCGAACGCAGCGCCTTAAAAAAGAAACTGGCGGAGATGCGCAAAGAAGTGCGCGACATTCCCATGTTTATTGGCGGAAAAGAAATTCGTGACGGCAAGAAAATTTCTCTCCATCCTCCTCACGACCACAAGCATTTACTCGGCAATTTCTATAAGAGCGAAAAGAAACATGTAACACAAGCCATCAAGGCAGCTCTTGCAGCGCGTAAGAAATGGACAGCTATGAACTGGGAGCACCGCGCTTCTATCTTTCTGAAAGCCGCTGAGTTGATTGCCGGACCTTATCGCATGGAACTGAACGCAGCTACTATGCTCGGTCAGAGTAAGAATGCTTACCAAGCAGAAATTGATTCTGCTTGCGAGATTATAGACTTCCTGCGCTTCAATGTGCAGTTTATGACTGAGATATATGCCATGCAACCACAGAGTTCGGCAGGTATATGGAACAGAACGGAATGGCGACCGCTCGAAGGATTTGTTTACGCGCTCACTCCTTTCAACTTCACCGCCATAGCAGGA
>JBKJJB010000292.1:0-9387 GCA_046598235.1 Chitinophagales bacterium | reverse complement strand
TTTGAACAAAGCCAAGCTGCGACATTAGCTCATCGAAAAATTCGTATTTGCTTTCGGGAATTTCTACTACTATTTGTTTCATGATGCAAATGTAAATGGAATATCAGAAAATATCTAGTGGCTTAGTTATATGACTTTTAATGCTGCAATACTGCCACATTTCTATCCAATTTTTTGCACCACCAAAAACGCGCACGGCTATTTGCGCAGGGTTGAGGAGGTTTGTTATTTTTTGATGGGAAAAGGAAAGTTGTTGGTGATGTTCTGTCCCAAAAGCAGCACTCAGTTGATTTAAAAGAACGCTCCTATAACTTATAGCAGTACTTCTATAACTTCCGGAAGTACTGCTATAATTTGTACGAGCACTGCTATAACTTCTGGAAGCACTGCTATAACTTGTACGGGCACTTCTACAACTTCTGGAAACACTGCTATAACTTATAGAAGTGCCGTTTTAGTAGAAAAATGATGATTTTGTCAACTTAACAGCACATTATCAATCAATCGTACCCCGCCAATTTTTACAGCAGCAAGGGCCACCATCTTTTCTGATTTGCTTTTCGGAGGACTGAGTGTTTCGGCATTTCTAATTTCGAAGTATTCGGGTTCTATTCCTTTAAAAGCTGCGAGTCTATTAAATCCACTTTTCTGTAACTCACTTATGTCTGATTTCTGATTTCTGATTTCTGATTTTACCTTTTTCAGGGTTCTTGAAATCTCCACAGCCAATTTTCTTGCTTCCTTATCTAACCTCACATTTCGTGAACTCATTGCCAGTCCGTCTTTTTCGCAGGTGGTGGGGCAGGTTACGAGTTTGGTCTTTAATTTCGTTTTGGCGATAAGGTGCTTTACTATCAATTGTTGCTGGTAATCCTTCTGCCCCATAAATAGTTTATCGGGCTTTACGATTCTTAGAAGCCGCTCAACCACCTGCGCCATACCATTAAAATGCCCCGGGCGGTATTGTCCTTCGAGGGTTTCGGCAATAAAACCAAAATTGACCGGGGTTTTATTTTCAACTCCGTTAGGATATATCTCTTTGACCGAGGGCAGAAACAGAATATCGCATCCCGCATCACTCAGCATTTCTATATCACGGGCAATTGTGTTGGGGTATTTATCAAAATCTGATTTATCGTTAAATTGAGTAGGGTTTACAAAAATGCTGCAAACAGTCAGTTTACACTCTTTTTTGCTCTGCTTTAGTAGAGAAATATGACCTTGATGCAAAGCCCCCATGGTTGGCACAAAACCTATGCTTTTACCCTGTTTTCGAAGGCTTTTAAATTGATTTTCAATGTCTTCTGCCTTCTTTATAATTAGCATAAATAAGATGCCTTAACAGTTTTGTTACGCAAAAGTTTGTGATTATTCGGGTTTTTGTTATTATATTTGCACTCCGATTCGCTAATGGACATTAGCAATTTATTTACTCACAAAACAAATCAAACAATAATATGGAAAAAAAGAGAATCCTTATCGTTACACAGGAAATGGATCCGTATTTGGCTTTAACCGAAGCTTCTAAGATAGCTAACGAACTGCCAAAACATATTCAGGACGAGGGAATGGAGATTCGAGTTTTAATGCCAAAGTTCGGCACTATTAATGAAAGACGCCACAGATTGCATGAAGTAGTGCGTCTTTCAGGTATCAATGTTATTATAAATGATGAAGATTATCCATTAGTGATAAAAGTGGCTTCGCTTCCCGGTGCCCGCTTGCAGGTATATTTTCTTGATAATGAGGATTTCTTTAAGCGCAAGACTATTTTCCATGACGAAAACAATAAGTTCTTTGAAGATAACTCCGACCGTATGATATTCTTCTGCAAGGGAGTTTTAGAAACGGTAAGAAAATTCGGATGGGCGCCTGATATTATTCACTGCTTCGGTTGGATGACCAGTCTTATCCCAATGTATTTGAAAACTACTTATAAAGATGACCCTATTTTCACTAATACCAAGGTAATTTATTCAGTAGCTAAGAATGAGTTTAAGGGTACTTTAAAGAAGGACTTCGTAACCAAACTTACTATCAGCGAAGATATTTCGAAGAAACATTCTGATTATTTCAAGAATGGTGATAACACCAGTTTGAATATTGGCGGAGTTGAATTTGCCGATGCTCTTTTGGTTGGCGAATCATTAGATGAAAAAGTTACAAGCCATTTGAAGAAAGCAAAAGGCAAAAAAGTTTTGAAACTTGCATCGAAAGAAGAGAACCCGCTTCCGTTGCTTACTAACTTCTACAATAATATTTTAGCCAACTAAGCGTTTACAGGTTTATTGCTTTATTTGCGAAGCATTTAACCGTAACATTCAACTTGAAAAATAAATTTAGTTTTATAGTAGCACCAACAGTTTTTTTCTGTTGGTGCTTCTTTTCTTTACAGGGCTGTAAAGAACCGCTCATTGAAGATACTAATCTGCTTACCAGTGATGATAATCTTAATCTGGCTAAGGATACTCTTTACGTAAAAGTATTTTCAGAATTTGAACAACCGCTTTCTTCGAATGGTGTATCTAATGGAGTTTTAGGCACAATAACCGACCCTAACTTTGGAACTACTTATGCGGGGTTTTATGCGCAGTGTCAATTAACAACTAACAATATTTATTTTGGAGAAACCCCTGTACTTGACTCAGTGGTGCTTACTTTAAAATATAACGGCACCTATGGCAAGTTTGATCAACCTGTAACTGTTTCTGTATATGAGCTTAGTCAAGATATAATCGGTTCTACTACTTACAAAACGAATGACGCATTTGCTGTAAATATTCCTGCTATTGGACAAATTACAAATTTTGTTCCTAAAACAACAGATAGTGTTATTGCACTAAATGGTGTTTTGCCACCGCACATTCGTATTAAACTTTCCGATTTATTCGGCAATAAAATATTAACCGCAGACACTGCTACGCTCCACAACAATGCTTCTTTCCTAAATCTATTCAAAGGGCTTTATGTTTCTACCAGTGCTTCACTTACCGGAAACGGAGTGACTTACATTGACCTAAGTTCTTCCTTATCGGGCGTAACTTTATTTTATCACAACAGCACAAATGATTCACTTTACTACACGTTACCTGTGTCAGGGGTTAAAGTAAATCATATTGATAATGTTTATACCGGCACACCGGTTTCTACTTCTGTAAATAGTCCAAACAGCAACGGAGAAGAAAAGCTTTACCTGCAAGCAGGTGCGGGCGTAAAAGGAAAAATCTTTATCACTGAATTTGACAGTCTTCCAAAAAATATTGCCATCAACAAAGCGGAGTTAGTTCTTTCACAAAGTGGAACAGATACTCAATATGTTGCTCCTCTTGTTCTTGATTTATTCCGAATTGATGATGCTGGACAGATTCCTACTATTGATGACGGCTACGTTGGGTTTAGGGGAGTGCGCGATGCGGAAACTGTAAACAACAGCACCATCAACCGTTATCGTTTTAGTCTTACAAGATATTTTCAGAAATTGGTGCAGGGCGTATATCACAACAACGGATTTTATTTGAAAACTTACATTCCTAATTCCAATTCCGAAAGGGTAGTTATTACAAATTCTTCTACAGATAAAAATTATCAGATAACTTTGCTTATCACTTACACTAAACTGTAATTTATGTGCGGAATAGTTGCTTACATCGGTCCCCGTGAAGTATATCCAATTCTCATCAAGGGTTTAAAAAGGTTAGAGTATCGTGGTTATGACAGTGCCGGAGTTGCTTTGCTCAACGGCAATTTAAATATCTACAAATGTAAAGGCAAGGTCTCTGACCTTGAAAACCTTACGGCAGATAAAAATATTTCCAGCCATTTGGGCATGGGGCATACCCGATGGGCAACCCACGGTGAACCAAATGATGTGAATTCACATCCTCATCTTTCCCAATCGGGTGATATTGCTATTATTCATAATGGCATTATTGAAAACTATGCATCGCTAAAGGAAGAACTCACCAATCGCGGCCATGTATTTGCAAGCGATACCGATACTGAAGTATTGGCTCACTTAATTGAAGATGTTCAGCAAAATACGCATACCACTTTAGATGAAGCGGTTCGATTAGCTTTAAACGAAGTAGTTGGAGCTTATGCTATTGTTATTATATCAAAGAATGACCCCACTAAACTGATTGGCGCACGAAAAGGTTCTCCTTTAGTTGTAGGTATTGGTGATGGAGAATATTTTATGGCATCGGATGCTACTCCTATTATTGAATACACCAAAAACGTAACCTATCTTGATGATGGTCAGATTGCTTTTATTAAGGAAGGCAAGCTGACAATAAAGACGATAGATAACGTGGAGCATATTCCATATATCGAGACGCTTGAAATGAATTTGGAAGCCATTGAAAAAGGGGGTTACGAACATTTCATGCTTAAAGAAATTCACGAGCAACCGCGTTCTATTTACGATTCAATGCGCGGAAGATTCGATCCTGTTACCGGGCGCTTTGCGATGCGAAGTCTAACGGAGTATGAAGGCAAAATCAAAAATCTTAAGAGAATTATTATTGTTGGTTGTGGTACTTCATGGCATGCGGGTTTGGTGGGAGAATATTTGTTTGAAGATATTGCACGTATTCCTGTAGAGGTAGAATATGCTTCTGAATTCCGTTACCGCAATCCGGTTATTGGCGAAGATGATTTAGTTATTGCTATTTCACAATCAGGAGAAACTGCCGATACGCTGGCAGCTATTGAACTCGCCAAAGAAAAAGGTGCTACTATTCTCGGCTTGTGCAATGTGGTAGGTTCATCTATTCCCCGTGCATCACATGCAGGAGCTTATACTCATGCAGGTCCTGAAATTGGTGTTGCTTCAACTAAAGCATTCACAGCACAGGTTTCTATTCTTACTCTTTGGGCGTTGGGTTTTGCCGAAATAAGAGGCGTAGCAACCAAACAAGATTTACGAGATGCCTTTGCCGAGTTAGAAACTATTCCCGAAAAAGTAGCTAAGACTTTAAAATGTGAAGACCAAATAAAAGAACTTGCTGCTGTATTTCAGGATGCTCATAATTTCCTTTATCTCGGAAGAGGTTATGGATTTCCGGTGGCATTAGAGGGCGCTTTGAAGCTGAAGGAAATCTCCTACATACATGCCGAAGGTTATCCGGCAGCAGAAATGAAGCACGGTCCTATTGCCCTTATTGATGAAAATATGCCGGTGGTGGTAATAGCCACCAAAAGCAGTATTTACGAAAAGGTAATCAGCAACATACAGGAAGTAAAAGCACGTAAAGGAAAAATTATCGCCCTTGTTACCGAAGGCGATAACAAGGTTCGCAAGATGGCAGATTACGTAATTGAAATTCCTGAAACCAAAGAATACTTAGAACCTTTGTTAGCTACTATTCCCCTTCAACTTCTCTCTTACCATATTGCTGTATTGCGCGGCTGCAATGTTGACCAGCCGAGAAATTTGGCGAAGAGTGTTACAGTAGAATAACCCCTAAATCCCCTAAAAGGGACTTACAATACCAAATGCGGCTTTGCATTAAACGGCAGCAAATCTCTTTGCTACCTCACTCCAGTTAATCACATTGAAGAAAGCAGTGATATAGTCAGGTCTGCGGTTTTGGTAATTAAGGTAGTAGGCATGTTCCCAAACATCCAAGCCGAGTATGGGTTTTCCACCGCAGCCTTTGGCTCCTTCAATATCCATTAAAGGGTTATCCTGATTGGCAGTTGAGCAAATTTCAAGTCCCTTTGCTGTTACACACAGCCAAGCCCAACCCGAACCGAAGCGAGTAGTAGCCGCTTTGGTAAATTCCGTTTTGAAATTATCGAACGATCCAAACGTAGAGTTGATGGCATCGCCTACTGCACCCGATGGAGCGCCTCCGGCATTAGGAGCCATAATCTGCCAGAACATGGAATGATTCCAATGTCCGCCACCATTGTTGCGAACAGCAACAGGAAGTTTAGAGATATTGGCAAGAATTTCTTCGAGTGATTTGTTTTCCCATTCGGTACCGGCAAGGGCAGCGTTAAGGTTGGTAACGTATGCGTTGTGATGTTTGCCATGGTGAATTTCCATAGTGCGTGCATCTACATGTGGTTCAAGTGCATCGAACGAATAAGGTAATGCTGGTAGTGTAAAAGCCATAGTGTTTAATTTTAAAAACCCCCAAACCCCCGAAGGGGGCTTAAAGACAGTGAATAATAATTTGAAAAGGCGAATGTAAAAATGTTTTCTCGCAAAGGCGTAAAGCCGCTAAGAGGAAAATTTATCTTTTCTGTTTAAAAAACTGCGTTACCAAACTTCCGCATTCATGTTCCATTACTCCTTTTGTTACTTCTGTCTTAGGATGAAGGATTCTTCCTTGTGTTAAACTGTAGCCTGCTTTCGGGTCGCTTGCACCGTAAACCAGTTTAGCAATGCGCGCCCACTTTAATGCTGAGGCACACATTAAACAAGGTTCCAGAGTTACATACAGAATACAATCTTCGAGAAATTTAGAACCGAGATAATTAGATGCTGCAGTAATCGCAATCATCTCGGCATGTGCTGTTACATCTTTCAGCTTTTCGGTTTGGTTATATCCTTTGCCAATAATTTTGTTGTTGCAGATAACGATAGCCCCCACAGGTACTTCATCTTCTTCGTAAGCGTAACTTGCTTCTTTTAAAGCAAGACGCATAAAGTATTCATCGCTAAACAACATGGTTATAAGTTATAGGTGCGAGTGTAGAATTTTTTTGATGATGGAAATATTCACGAGGGGAAAGTTAACCGTTAATGGTTAATCGTTAATAGTGTTTTTATATTTGAAATTAGGCATAGCATGAGTACTTTAAAAAATAGAAAACAAATCATACTGGGTATTGACCCGGGAACTATCGTTCTGGGCTATGGAATTATTGAAGTGGAGAAACAAAAGATAACACTTATAAGTATGGGTATTATTCAGCTTTCGAAATATGAAGACCCGCTGCAAAAGCTGCAGATTATTTTTGAAAAGGTGCAGGGATTGATTCAGAATTATCATCCCGAAGCATGTGCCATTGAAACACCTTTTTTTGGCAAGAATGTGCAGAGTATGTTAAAGTTGGGAAGGGCGCAGGGAGTGGCTATTGCTTCTGCTCTTACAAGCAAAGTTGATGTGTTTGAATATTCTCCAAAGAAGATAAAACAATCAGTTACCGGAAACGGAAATGCTTCTAAAGAGCAGGTGGCGGCTATGTTGCAAAGGTTGATTGGTTTCGAGTTGCAGCCAAAATTTTTAGATGCCACCGATGGACTGGCGGCTGCGGTTTGCCATCATTTTCAAAACAGACCGCACGGTACTGTTGAAGGTAAAAAGGTGACGGGATGGAAGGATTTTATGAAGAATAATCCGGGGAGGGTGAAGTAGGAGGAATTAGGAAGAAGGAATTAGGAGGAGAGACTTTAGAATAACAGGGCAGAGGTTGCGACTAATCGGGAACTGGTTTAGAACAATTGGGAAACAGTTATGACCAATCGGGAATTAGTTTAGAGGTAATGGTGCCAAAAATGGTTGGTGACTTGGGCACATAAGCAATTATTTTTGCGTTGTAAATCTGAAGGGGAAGCAGGCTCTGGTGGAGACCAACCTGCCAGCAATAAGATTTACCGATATAGGATAGAGGATGGTTGTTTATTCAGCCATCCTTTTTTTGTCTATCCGTATCGCCTCATGGCTTTCAAAACTCTTTTTGTTTCGAAAGAAGAGATGCCACTTGATAAAATTTTTACGATGTTCTAAGGTCATCCCTCGGTGGATACGCAGATTATCTTTCAGATGTCCGAAGAAAGATTCCAGTCCGTTGGTTGATTTAGGGATGCTTGGATTGTTCGTGTAATGAAACAGATTCGGCAATGCTTTGGCTATAACAGTTACGCAGCGCTTGAGTAATTTGTGTTTATACCATTCTCTGCCAGTGAGGGTGTTCCTGCTTCTCTCATTGATAAACTGCGCATGTATTTCATACCAGGCATGAAGTTCTTTAATCCAGGCGTTGCTTTCTTGTGAAGTTTGTATCAAGTGTATCGTGGAAACAATTCTGCGCAGTTCACGCCCCGGTTGTGTTTGTGGCCGTAGCGTTAGCCATATTTCTGCGGGGTTTGCTTAAAATTGATGCTTTTTGATGTTATCAGGGCAAAGACTTCCGAAGTTTTTAAAACTTCGGAAGTCTTTGGCTTACTCCTTTGCCATCTTTGCAGTAGCAATTACCTGCCCGCCCCGCTTTATACATATACTATACATGCCCGAAGCAAGGCTTGAAACCTCCACCTTTTGAAACCCGCTGTAGCGCGGCAGGGTTTGGGAGTAAACTTTTTGACCTATACTGTTTATTATCTCTAAACTAACCTCCCCGCTTTTGCTCCAATCGGTAAAGCCGTAGTCTATTACTACCTCGGTGGTGGCGGGGTTGGGGAAGAGGCGGAGGAGTTTCTCTTTTTCGGAGCGGGTGGTTTCGTTTAAGGAGGTAAGGGTGTCGCAGGCACTGCCAACTAGGGGTCCTAAACTGTAATTAGGATAATAGGGTAAATTGTAGGTATTCCAACTGTGTAACTTCAAAGCATTTCTTACAAACCCGCAAGCTATTCCTACTGAGTCGGGATAATTTACAACATGTAGCATAGTATCAGATGCATGGGGACAAATGTATATTTTCCCATCTGGAGCTAATTGATAAAACATTACACTTGTTTTAGGATTTCCCTTAAGTGTATTGTCAATAATTATTTCGCTTTTTATGATGGTGTCAGCTTCTAAATCAAATTGTCTCAGTTCGCTGAATGTAGCTAAATATAAATACCGTGAGTTAGGTGAAACTGCTACTCCGTCAAGATAAACACTACCATGAGAACGAACAAGAGAATCAACCACGTTGTACCTTCTGTGGTTTGTGAACATGCCAGTGCATCTATCAAAATCTAGAATATTTAAATGCTCAAAGTAAGGAGAACTCCATATATACTTTGAACCATCGGGGGTAAATATATTGGAGCCTCTCTCGTTATTAAAATGTATTGTGTCTCCTATGCATTGTTTAGCTATGCCATCAACGCCAGTCGGTGTAAGTAAACAAGTATAAAAGCAATTAGTTTCAAGCTCCTGAATAGCTATCCACCAATCTACACCATTAGCATGTTTACAAGCTGCAATACCTCCACTTCCGGCAAAGGCACCCTGTAATAAGATTTCATTTTTTCTTCTTACTTCTCCTAATCCATTCTGCAAGTGCATATCTATTGTTGTATAAAAAAGATATCTTAGGTAAAGACCATATAGGGTCGAAGTATCATATGCTAAATGAAACATGTAGTAAAAGGAATCCATTTGAGGTTTGGGCAGAAATAAGGCATTATGTGAAACGGGATAACAATTTCCATATAAATTAGGA
>JBKJJB010000394.1:0-3732 GCA_046598235.1 Chitinophagales bacterium | reverse complement strand
ATCAGAATATAGAAGATTGCCTTTAAGAAATTTCCAACCGAACATTTGCAACTCTGCTCATAAAGTATATTTTTGCGTTCCCTTTTTGGGGAGGGTGTGTAAAACACCTATAAAATCTTGAATTATGAAGCTCAAAGTTTTAAGTAAAGACGGCAAAGAAACAGGAAGAGAAATTGACCTGTCGGATGCTATTTTCGCAGTGGAACCTAATGACCATGCGGTTTATCTTACAGTAAAATCTTATTTGGCGGCACAACGTCAGGGAACACATAAGACCAAACAAAAATGGGAAGTTGCCCGTACTACTAAGAAAGCTTTTCGTCAGAAAGGAACCGGTGGTGCCCGTAGAGGTTCTATGAAATCTCCCGGTTTAAAGGGAGGAGGTCGCGCTTTCGGTCCTCAGCCGCACAGCTACGATATTAAAGTGAACAAGAAAGTAAAAGAGGTAGCTAAAAGAAGTGCTCTTTCCTCAAAAGCGCAAAACGGGAACATAGTAGTAGTTGAAGACTTCAACACTTCCGCACCAAAAACAAAAGAATTTGCTGCCGTATTAAACGGGCTTAACCTTACGGGAACGAAGAGCGTATTTGTGGTAAATGGTGCCGATAAGAACACTGTTCTTTCTGCTAAAAATATTCCTTCGGTTAACCTAACAGAAGCAAGAAACCTTAATATCTATGATATTATGAACTGCAAGAAACTCGTTCTGAGTGAGGGCGCAGTAAAATTGATTGAATCAAATTTCTCTAATAATTAATTCTGAGGAGGAAAATATATGGCAACTAATGTATTAATCAGACCGGTAGTAACTGAAAAATCTACCAAGAGTACCGAGAAATTGGGCAGATACGCTTTTAGAGTAGAAAAGACAGCTAACAAGCTGGAAATAAAGAAAGCAGTGGAAGCTACTTATAATGTTCAGGTAGCAATGGTAAACACCACCGTAACTGTAGGAAAGAAGAAAACACGCCAAACTACCAAAGGAATGGCAGTGGGAATGAAACCTTCTTACAAAAAAGCATACGTTACCCTGAAGAAAGGAGAAGCTATTGACTTCTACGGTTCAGTATAAATATAAAACGAAGAATATTCTTTAACTATAGTGGAGATCCAACCACTGATGAACAAAGAGGATTAAAAAAAGAATAAAATGGGAATTAAAAAATACCGCCCGACCACCCCAAGTTTGAGGTTCACCGAACTTCTTACTTTCGAAGAAATTACTACCGACAAACCCGAGAAAAGTCTCTTAGCTCCTATGAAAGCGAGCGGAGGACGTAATAGCAAAGGTCGTATGACTATGCGCTACATGGGCGGTGGACACAAACAGCGTTACCGTGTTATTGATTTCAAGAGAGATAAGTTTGATGTTCCGGGTAAAATTGTTTCGGTTGAATACGATCCTATCCGTACAGCATTTATTGCTCTTGTTCAATATGCTGATGGTGAAAAGAGATATATCCTCGCTCCTAATGGTTTAAAAGTTGGTCAGGAAATTGTTTCAGGAAAAAAAGCTGCTCCCGAATTGGGCAACACACTTCCGCTCTCCGAAATTCCTTTGGGTGCCATTATATACAATTTGGAATTGCATCCCGGTAAAGGTGGAACGATTGTTAGAAGTGCCGGCACTTCTGCTCAACTGCTTGCTAAAGAAGAAAGGTATGCGATAGTAAAGCTGCCTTCAGGTGAAACCAGAAAAATATTAATGAATTGTTTGGCAACTATCGGAACTGTTTCTAATGCTGACCATAACCTACAAAGTTTAGGTAAGGCAGGAAGAAAACGTTGGTTAGGCCGCAGACCAAGAACAAGACCAGTGGCGATGAACCCGGTAGATCACCCGATGGGTGGAGGTGAAGGTCGTGCATCAGGAGGTCACCCACGTTCGCGCACTAACATTAAAGCGAAGGGATACAAAACACGTACACCTAAGAAAGCTTCTTCTCAGTATATTATTCAAAGACGTAGTAAATAATAAATCTATAATTTAAGTAAGATGGCACGTTCGATAAAAAAAGGACCTTATATAGCAAACAAGTTGCTAAAGAAAGTGGACAAGATGAATGGCGGAGGAAAGAAATCCGTTATTAAAACATGGAGTCGCAGGTCGATGATAAGCCCTGATATGGTAGGGCATACATTTGCTGTTCACAACGGAAATAAATTTATTCCGGTTTATGTAACAGAGAATATGGTAGGTCATAAATTGGGCGAGTTTTCTCCAACGCGCGTATTCAGAGGACATTCTACTAAGAAGGTGGTTGGATAAACTATAAGCAATAAGTAATAATCAATTATCATTAATCAATTTACAATGGAAGCAGTAGCACATTTAAGAAATAACCCCACCTCTACCCGCAAAATGCGTTTGTTGGCTGATTTAATTCGCAGCAAGGGTGTATTTGAAGCATTAACTATTTTGAAATTCAGCAAGCAGGAACCATCGGGTAAGTTGGAGAAGCTGCTGAAGAGTGCTATCAATAACTGGGAGCAAAAAAACAGCCTGAAACCGGAAGACAACGATTTGTTTGTAAAGGAAATTCAAGTAAACGCAGGAACAATGCTTAAGAGATTTTTACCTGCTCCACAAGGACGTGCTTACAGATTGAGAAAAAGAAGCAATCATGTAACTATTAAAGTGGATAGTAAAATTCCGGTAGAAGCTCCTGTTGAGGAAGAAGTAGAAACAAGTAATTAAGATTATAGGTTGTCATAAACAGAGAAAACCCTTCAGGATATATTCATGAAGGGTTTTCTTTTTGTGTTGATAGCGATGAAGTTGCTATTAAAAACATATCTGCAAAATTTTGCTGAGAAACGCTATTGATTAGATTTGCGCCTCTTTAAACCTAAACCATTATGAAAAAAATATTTACCTTCTTGGCTTTGGCAGTAGTTTGCCTTTGCTTTACTAACCCATTAAAAGCTCAAACCCAAGCCGACCTTTACCTTGATTATTGGACGATGGATTACGACAACACCCAGCTTATTCCGGGTGATACGTTCGATAACTACGCCTGGAAGCTGAACAAGAACTACGCAAACGACTCTATCTTTACGTTTCGCTTTGCCGCAGTGTTCTTTGATTCGCTGATAGACCATGACTACAACACGGGTGCCCTGCTGGGTACGTATCCGTTAAATGCCAACACCACGGTAAGGTTAGACAGCTTTGATGTTTTCTATAGCCACGTGCGCAACGTAACCACCAGCACCGACACGCTGTATATGAGCGTATTTGATATTTCCACGGCAACTATCACCGGCACAGGTGCTGCGGCTGTGTTCAATTATACACCGCTTTGGCGCGATTCGATAAAAGTAAGCGGCTCCGCCAACATGAACAGCTCGGGAACCACTATTGGAAACGGTTTCTATTACCTAACCCGTAAGCCCAATGTTACATTACCTGCAGGTCGTTCGTATGGTATTATTATAGAGTTTAGAGGAAATAAATCTAACTATCTGAGGATTTTGGCTGGTGGAAGAGACCACTGCTCCTCACAGTGTGGAGTAGAGCAGGCGTATGCTCCTAATAACAGTTTATATTATTTGAATCTTACACAACAGGGAACTAACTATTCGGGTATTAACCCTGTTACTTACGATTGCGATGGTAATCAAATGGTAACTCCCGGTGGTTGTGAGTTCTTTGAATCTGAAAATATTCTCATAGCAAGCTATGCACATGTTACAGTAGCTTCAGGAGGGAATCCACCAACAGTAGTAACT
>JBKJJB010000216.1:0-5327 GCA_046598235.1 Chitinophagales bacterium | reverse complement strand
GGCAGAAGAAGTTTGAAAATACATATCCCGCGCAGTCAAAAAAGAGCTCAGAAAAGTAAATGTAAACGGCTTAGTAAGGTCAGTTTGCTGGTTGTTATTATCATCATACAAGAACATAGCAATAACTGTAGTAGAAGCGGGAGTAATAGCAGGGGTAGATAGAACAGTATTATCCACTACCAACGAATCTCTTCCGGAAACAGTAGCTTGGTTAGCAGTAAACACAGCCACTACACTTTGATTGTCGTTTTTAGGAATAGCAGCCAGTAGAGTTCCTGCCAAAGTAGATGCCGGTGGAACAGTGCGCAAATAAACCAAAGGATTGGAATGAGTAAACCCTTCTCTATAATAATGAATTACCCTGTCGTCAATAACATTGCTGATAATCTCAAACTCATACTTCGTATTTGCTTTTATCTCCTGCGGTCCCCAGTTACCCTTTGCATCAGAAGTCAAGCTATAATCAGGAAAGGAGCGCCTACGCGAACCGTCATCGGGATTCACTTCATAAATACGAATAGTTGCTCCGTTGTGGGGAGCATTTTCTCCAAGGGTTAATGCTTTGCCCGAAACAGCAATATCGGTTTGCACCGCCCATGAAGTAGTAGTTGGTGCAGTTCCATTGTTGAAGAATTTAAAAAGTTCAGAAAATGTTTCTTCGCTGGTGGCAACCTGATAGTGATCTTGATTAGCAAGTTCGATATTGGTTGCTCCTGTAATGGAAGTTACTCCTGCAATAGCATCGCCTGCTGAAGAAATATTCATGGTAGAAACTTCATCATTTAATCCGGCTGGTGAAGTTTGTGATGAGCTGCCTATGTGAACATAGTGCGCTACTTTTTTTGCGCGGATGGTATCTTCGCAGTAAGAGTATCCATAACCACCACCGGCAGAGTGACCTACTATATCAACCTGTGTAGCACCCGTGCGAGAAAGAACGGTATCAATAAAGGCATCTAACGCAACTTGGTTACTTCCACCACCCACGCTGTTCCAATCGTAGGCATAAAGCAAATTATCGCAATAGCCATTGGAGGAGAATCGCATTACCTGATTTGCCCATGTATCACCCGATGCAAGAAAGCCGTGAATGAAAATTACAGGATGAAGAGTTTTGCAGTGTTCAGTAGTAGGTGTAGTGTCTTTACAATCTTTTTTGCAGGAGGCAACGAACAGAAAAGACGCAATGAGAAGAAGACTCAAAAAACTGAAACGGTTAATTTTTCTCATGGCTTGGCTTATTAGTGTGAAACTAAAGTAGAAAAGATTTTTGCCATGACGCTAAAAAAGGGACAATTCTTTCGAACTGCCCCTTACCACGAAAAATTTTCTTGCAGCTTAAATCTCTTGCATCTGTCCGCTCTTGCAGCTATGCTCCATAATAATACGCAGCGAAGTAGGGCTAGGGCTTGTCATCTTAGCGTTAAGCTGACGTTTGGCACGGATAATTTCCATCAGTTCTTCCTGAAGGTTTGCGTTGGTGGCAAGTTCAGTTGCCAGTAGTTCTTTTTGTTCAAGAGTTGTTTCGCCATAAGCATGGAGGACTAAAAAATCTTGTGTAGAGGTTTGTATCATTTTTTTTGTTTTTAGTTATTACAGAAATAAAACGCATTGGTAAAATATTATTGTACGGAAACTGAAAATATTTTCCGGTTTATAGCAAATAACAAAGGCATGAATAAATACTAAAAACAAAAGCGTCCCACATTTCTGCGGGACGCTTGTTATATATTTTACTTCAATTGTTTTGTTAGAATCTAGGACAGTAGATAGTCTGTGGTCCTCTCTTCTTCCATCTTCCGATATAAGCAAGACCTACTTCGAAACCACCTCTTGATTTAGAACCGCTGATAAGCTCCGAAACGTTGATATCATACGCAACGCCCAACTCAACACCATGCCATACCACACCGGCAGTAAGCGCAACTGCCTCCGCTACCATTCTCTTATCTCTCCAAGGAGCATTTGCATCGCCACCCACCATACGGAACATCGCACCTATGCGGAAATTATCTCCGTCTGGTTCTCTTTCTTCAAACAGAATACGGAAATCAGTGGCTAACATCAACTCAAGCGATTTGCCTTGACTCATTACGATAAACTTAGGCTGCAAATCGAATCTTCCTTTAAGCGGAAAACGGATGCCTCCATGCCCTGTATATTTCATGTTGAGGCGCACTTGCTTGTCGCCTGTAAGAGAAATAACCGGACGGTTGATATGAAATGTAGAAAAGCCCAAATACACATTTGCTCTTTTCGAAATCTTCATATACCACAACAAACCTGCATTCACATCCCAATAAAGAAGATTGTTGTTTAGCAATACTTCATTCGGATTAAGTTGTGCATTATATCTGCTGCCATCCCATTGATTGCCAAATTGAAGGCGCGAGAAATCAATAGTTTGATTAAATATTTGTGATGAAAATCCGAGCGTGATGTAATTGGTATTTTTTTGATTCAGCGATTTGTGATAGGCAACAGCAAGTCCGCCAACGTTGTAACCAAACTTAGATTCGCCTGCCTGATCGCCAATAAAAGAAGCACCAAAACCAAAAGCATCGCCTTTCATAAACCCTTTATTAGTTCTAAAGTCGGCAGAGAAAGTATAGGTCCGATACATTGGCACTTGCTCGCTGCGGAGAATTGAACCCCACTGCCCTCTGAACAATCCGGTTAAACGATAGTTGCCGTCAAAAGCACCCGTCATTGCAGGATTGAGATAAAGGGGCGACATATAAAATTGAGAGAAGTGCGGGTCTTGCGCAGACGCTTTCAAAACACAAACGGTGAGAACTAATAATTGTAAAACTTTCTTCATTGTCTCGGTTTTAATAAGGTGTCTAAAATATAAAAAAAACTGTTCTGCAAAATTTATTCTAAATTATTCTTCGCAAGTCCTCCGCATTTTACCGAATCTGAGGTAGAGAAGTTTCGTTTTATCTATTGTTTAAATTCAATTTTACTATCCCATTTACCCCACTTCACAACATACAATTTACACAAACAAAATAACAAAGTACGCCTTTTAAATTATCTGACCAACGTAACACTTCCGTTCCTCTGCTTTGTTTTGCCATTCAGATAAACGCCTTCAATGCTGTATGTGTAAACTCCCGGATTCTGTACTTCGCCTTTATACATTCCATCCCAGCCGCTCCATTGGTTCGAAGAATCAAAAACCTTTTCGCCCCAACGGTTAAATATCTTCATGTTCATTTTTGATAACCCACGTCCATACACCGTAAAGACGTCATTATTGCCATCACCGTTGGGTGTAAAAGCTGTGGGGATGAAAAAATCTTCTCCATTGCCAACTAAGACGGTAACCGTTTGTGAAACGCTGCAATTAGACAGGTAATTAACTGTTAAAGTATACTCTGTGTGCGCATAAGGTAGCGCAATCACCGAAGCGCAATCACCGCAATTCAAACCTGTAATTGGCGACCATGAATAGAAATTAATATTGCCCGAAGAGTAATAGCTTACATCAGATACAAGCGTAATTGGTTCACCCAAAGCAATGGTGCTATCCTGAGGAAGAACAGTAAGATTTGGTTTTACCGGCTCAATAATTATTACCGAAGTATCTTTCAAACAACCCTGGCTGTCGCGAATACGGATATAATAAATGCCTGCACTTAATTCAGTAAAGAATTCCGAGGATTGAAAGTTTATTCCATCAATAGAATACTCGTAAGGAACAGTAACTCCCGGTGTTCCGCCAATTGCCGAAACATGAATGGAGCCATCGGTATACTCAGGGCAAGAAGCAGAGTCAATTGAAATTACATCAATTGAAATAGGAGGAGGTGCAAGGAAAGTTACATTCAAAGTTGTATCGCATCCATTTACATCTTCTACTGTTACATTGTAAGTTCCGGGAGCAAGATTACTAATAACATTGGCTGTTGAATTATTGCTCCATAAAAAACTTAGTGGAGGTGTACCTCCGTTTGCATTTACTTCAATAGAACCATCCTGCGCGTTTGCACAACTTATTTCATCTTTATTAATGAGTGTGGCATTCAGCGAAATAGGATTTGTAAGCGTAACATTTCCGGTAGCAGTACAATTGCTAACATCTGTTACTATTACATCATAAGTTCCTGATGAAAGATTGATAAGCGTAGCGTTATCGTTTGTAGATGGCGTATATGCCCAATCGTAAACATAGCCGGGGGTTCCGCCATTAGCAGTAACGGTAGCTGTGCCGTTTGACTCACCGGTGCACCGAGGGTCGGTATATGAAAGCGAAAGTGTAATAGCACTTGGCTCTGTAACCGTTGCACTTGTTGTAGTTAAACAATTATTAGAATCTGTAACAGTAACCGAATACGTGTTTGTTCCTATTCCCGTCAAATCTTCTGTTACATAGCCGTTACTCCACGAATATGAATATGCAGTAGTTCCTCCGCTTATAGTTATATCAATAGCTCCATCTGTTCCTGCATTACAAGTTACGTTTGATGTTGAGGCTACTAAAACTGAAAGTTGAGTTGGCTCTGTAATATTGAAACTTGCTGTAGCTGTGCAAGAATATAAATCTGTAACCGTAACCGACTGGCTTCCTGCCGCAAAGCCAGTGGGAGAATTTAATGAAGAAACAATATTGCTCCAACTATAACTATACCCAGGAGTTCCTCCGCTTACATTTGCGACAGCACTTCCATCACTTCCACCAAAACAAGAAACATTTGTTGTTGCAGAAATAGTAACCAATAATTGAGGAGGCTCAACAGCAGTCCATGATGCTTGTGCGGTACAGCTATTTGCATCGGTAGTAACAACTGTATAAGTTCCCGAACCTAAAGCAGTATTCGGATTTACATTACCTCCGGGCGTCCAGTTAAATACATAAGGAGAAGTTCCTCCACTTGCAGTAGCGAGAACGGAACCATTATTTGCTCCAAAACATGTAATATCTGTAGTGTCTAAACGGATCATTACCTGAGTTGGCTCTGTGATATTTATATTTCCTGAAACAGTAACCCCCGCACTATCAGTTGCAGTTACAGTGTAAACTCCTGCGCAAAGATTGCTAACCAAGCTTCCGTTTGTGCCTTCGCTCCAAACAAAACTATAAGGCGAGATACCGCCTGCTGCCGAGACAGAAGAAGTGCCGTTACAATCTCCAAAGCATAAATTATTAACGGTAACAAAAGTGAGAAGAATCGGTGGCGGGTCGGTTATTACAACCGTATCAAACTTGCAACAAGAGTTAGCATCGCAAACAGTTACGTAGTAGGTTCCTGCATAAAGGTTTGAAATAGTATCGTTGTTTGAGATAACATTGGCTGCCGAATCGCTCCAAGAATAAGTATAAG
>JBKJJB010000117.1:0-7015 GCA_046598235.1 Chitinophagales bacterium | reverse complement strand
CAGAAAATTATGTTGAAGGCATCTATTGAGAAAAATGACAAACTTGCTTACAGAATTATTGGAATTGTTTCAGTAGTTGTACTTTTAATAGTTGCCGCGCTTCCGAAACTCTATCTCGGATTAACTGTTTCTTTCGACCCACACATATTCGCCAAGGCGAATGCCATTATCAATTCCACTGTTTCTATTCTACTAATTGTTGGTTTTATTTTAGTGAAGCAGAAAAAATATGAGTTACACAAAAATGTGATGCTTACTGCCATTGCTTTGTCTGGGTTGTTTTTGGTTTCCTACATTGCTCATCATTTGTTTGCACAGGAAACTAAATTTGGTGGAGAGGGCAGCATCCGGTATTTCTACTTTTTCATCCTGATTACCCATATCATACTGGCTGCTGTTATTCTTCCTTTTATTCTTTATACAGCTTACCAAAGTTTAAGCGGACAATTTGCAAAGCATAAAAAAATCGTGCGTTATACTTTCCCGCTTTGGCTTTATGTATCTACCACAGGAGTGTTGGTTTACATTTTGATTTCTCCTTATTACAAATAATATACTCTTCATTCTATGCCAAGACTTTCAGGAAGCGATGACTTGTATCTATTGATAAAATCTCTTTCAAAGGAAGAGAAAGGGTATTTCGTCAAATTTGCGAAACGTCATTCCGCAAAGGGCAGTCAGTTGTTATCGCTCTTCAACGTTATCAGCAAACAAGAAATCTATAACGAAAAAGAAGTAAAGAAAAAGATAAAGCACTTACCTGTTTTGAAGAACATGTTGTTCGATAAAATTTTGCAGAGTTTGTATATGAGCGATAACAATCTTAGTGTATCGCGACAAATTGAAAGAAACACCGCATTTGCAGGAATATTGTATGAGAGGGGACTGCGAAAAAAATCTATCAAACTTGTAGAGCAATCTTACAGCCTGGCAGTAGAAAATGATTTGACATCCAGAGCCATTGTTTTAAACGACCTGCTTGGCGATATAACCGTAAACAGTTTGCCGCAGGCAGAAAGATGGGACAAAATAAATGAATTCTACAGTAAAGAAGTTAAGCTCATTGATATAATGAGCACTCATAACAAACTTCATTTTGAAGAACGCAAAGCACTTTGCATATCGCGATTACAGACAGCTAAGGAAATAAAGGAGAAGCTAAAACATATTGATTTAAAAGCACTCAACAATCCTGCTAATATTAAATCTCCGAAAGCAAAACTTCTTAGCCTAACCTCACTAACCATATATTACGATATGGTTGGCGACCTAAAGAATTTGTATAGAGTATCTAAAGAAAACCTAACTCTTCAGAAAGAAATTTACAGTAATTCGAAATCGAAGGTTCACTTAATCAATTACATAATTGCTTTAATGAATCATACACCCCGATGTATTGATACCGGCCAAATAAATGAAGCTGCCAAAGAATTGGAACAATTGAAGAAATTGCCCTGCGAACATCAGGGTATTCAATTGCATAAAAAATATCATGAAGTATATGTGCAACAGGAACTTTTCTACTGGCGCGCGCAGTATTCCGAAGGAGCAAAATTTTCTACACAAGCGATTTTACTGAATCGGTTAAATGATTTTGCTCAAGATCAGATGTACGTTTTCTCAGCTATACTTCGAAACAAGTCGCTGTTTTATTTACTGTCAGATGATATGCAAAACGCGTATCTCTCCTTACAGGATTTGCGCATTGTAACAAAACAAACAAACGACTTTAAGTTGCAGACAGACATCTTAATTACAGAAATTATTATCCAATTAAGATTAGGAAACAATGCCATCGTCAGTAATTTGCTCAAGCTATTAGAGAAACTACACAGTAAATACAAAGTAATTACAACGCATACACTTGCATCTATTTCAAACATTATAGCTGGAAGAGAAATAAACCCAGTTGAAGATAATTACATGCTGTTCAACAGACTTCCAATATCCTGTTGGTTCAAGAGCATAACAACTAAACAATCTTTTTCTTCTACAGTATCTGCTGCAAATAAAGAAACTGTTGCAAAAAATGCGAAAGCGATTAAATGAGTGGAGTGAATTGCCATAAATACCTACTTTTGCTGCCATGAAACGCTTCGTACTTATCATTTCAATTCTACTCATTCTCATATTCTCATATTCTCATATTGACGCCCAATGTTCCATGTGTCAGGCAACCGCTGAAAGTTCGCGCGATGCAGGATCTACTAATTCAGATGGTATCAATAAAGGAGTGATGTATCTTTTCTTCACGCCATATATCATTATTGGCACGGTTGGATATTTCTGGTGGAGGGCCAGAAAGAAAGCGCAGGGATAATTACAAACTAAAAAGTGTAAAGTACAAAGTAATGTAATTGTGAATTTGATTTCTCAGTTGTTCACATTCATAGTTTACACTTTGTAATTTGTAGTTTGTAGTTCGTACTTCATTTTATATTCGCGCTACACACTTCTTCTATGTCCAATCCGGTTATGAGTAAAACTCCCGACTCTAAAATGTCTTTTCAGGATTTCAAAAATGAAGTGCTGAGCGACTTCCGCATTATCTGTGTGTCACGCGAAATGAGTATGCTTGGTCGCAAAGAAGTTCTCCGAGGCAAAGCCAAATTCGGCATTTTCGGTGACGGAAAAGAATTAGCACAAATAGCACTTTCAAAATCCTTTCAACCCGGTGACTGGCGAAGCGGCTATTACCGCGACCAAACCTGGATGATGGCTATGGGCAAGGTGACGGTGGAGCAACTCTTTGCTCAACTTTACGCCAACACAAATCAGGAGCAGGAGCCAATGAGTGCAGGCAGACAAATGAGCAGCCATTTCGTTACACCTACTCAAGATAAAGATGGCAACTGGTTAGACCAAACGGCAAACTACAATTCATCATCTGATATTTCCCCAACCGCAGGACAAATGCCTCGCGCTCTCGGCATTGCATTGGCTTCAAAACTTTATCGTCAAAACGAAGAGTTAGAAGACTTTACTCTATTCTCAAACAAAGGCAATGAGGTTTCTTTCGTTTCTATCGGTGATGCCAGTACGAGTGAAGGTCTTTTTTGGGAAACATTGAATGCCGCAGGCGTAATGAAAGTTCCTCTTGCAATTTCGGTATGGGATGATGGCTTCGGAATTTCCGTTCCCAAAAAGTATCAAACTACTAAGGAAAGTATCTCTGACATAACAAAAGGTTTTCAGGTGGATGAAAAGGGAAGAGGCTACGACATTTATGTATGCGAAGGATGGAATTATCCAAAATTGATAGAGACTTATAAGCTCGGAATCGAAAAAGTTCGCGCTACTCACACTCCCGCATTATACCATATAACAGAAGTAACACAGCCCCAAGGTCACTCTACTTCGGGCTCGCACGAGCGTTATAAAACTACCGAGCGTATGCAATGGGAAAAGGATTTTGACTGCATTGTAAAAATGCGCCAGTGGATAGTAGAAAGTAAAATTGCAACCAATGAAGAATGTGAACAGATTCATGAAAAGGCAAAACGCGAAGTAGCAGAAAGTCGCAATACAGCATGGAGAGAATATCACGACCCTATTAAGACTGAGATAAATGAGTTGATTGAGTTAACAGGAAAATTAGGTAATGAAAGTGGAGAACAAGAAACAACGGAAACAGCAATAAGCAGTTTGCAAAACGCAATTGATCCTATCCGAAAAGACATTGTAAAAACAGGAAAAAAAGTTCTTCGTCAGTTTCGTGGTGAAAATTTTTCATCGTTAAATGATTTGCGCGAATGGCTTAAAGATTTTGAAGCTAAGTATCAGCAAACATACAGTTCGCATTTGCATAGCGAAACAGATAAGAACGCTTTGAAAGTTGAAGAAGTTCCTGCCCTTTACTCTGATGATTCACCAATGATGAACGGCTATGAAATTCTGAATCATCTTTTCGATCATCTCTTTACAAAATATCCAAATGCGGTGGCATTTGGCGAAGACGTAGGGAAAATTGGAGATGTGAATCAAGCCTTCTATCAACTACAGGATAAGTTTGGCGAAGTAAGAATTTGGGACACCGGAATACGCGAAGTCACTATCATGGGGCAGGGCATTGGTCTTGCTTTGCGCGGCTTTCGCCCAATTGTAGAAATTCAATATCTCGATTACTTACTCTATGGTATGATTCCCTTGGTGGATGATCTTAGCACTTTGCAATACCGAACCAAAGGAATTCAAAAAGCTCCCGTGATTGTGCGTACGCGAGGTCACCGTTTGGAAGGTATTTGGCACACGGGTTCTCCGCTTGGCATGTTGGTTAACTCTCTTCGCGGAATGTATTTGTGTGTGCCGCGAAATATGACACAGGCGGCAGGTATGTATAACACGCTCTTTCAAAGTGATGAACCCGGTCTTGTTATCGAGTGTTTAAATGGTTATCGCTTGAAAGAAAAACTCCCCGATAACATTAGCGAGTTCACTGTCCCGCTTGGCATTCCTGAAATTTTAAAGGAAGGCAATGATGTTACTTTAGTTACATACGGAAGTTGTATCCGCATTGCCGAAGAAGCTATTCAGCAATTAGAAGAAGTAGGAATTTCAGTAGAGTTAATAGATGTGCAAACGTTGTTGCCTTTTGATATTCATCACCACATTATTGAATCAATCAAGAAAACTAATCGTATTGTTTTTCTCGATGAAGACGTGCCTGGCGGAGGAACTGCATATATGTTTCAGAAAGTTTTTGAAGAACAAGGTGCTTATCGTTTCCTTGATTCAGAAGCGCGAACTATTACTGCCAAAGATCATCGCACGCCTTACGCTTCTGACGGAGATTATTTTAGCAAACCAAATGCTGAAAATATTTTTGAAGTGATTTATGAAATGATGAACGAAGCAGACCCTGATGGTTTTCCTTTACTGTGATAATGTCTTAAGAGAAAAGCACTTTATCTCATTCATTAAATATGCGGACGAAGGTAAACTGAACCCAAAAGCCCTTTACGCATTTCAAGTTCCATCAATTTGCCTTTTTTATACCTGTAGAAGTAAGTAATTCCATCTTGCATGTATGATTCGTATGTTCCTTCACCTGTTTTTTTTATAACTCTAAACTCTCCCATCCGTTCAGAAAAAATTTGATGCAGGTTACAAGGTTCATCAAAAAATAATTTTACGGTAGAACAATCAACAGCATTTTTTACTGCGAACGTGCCATCCTCTCTATCTACATTGTATTTATTTCCCTGCCAACGTATACTGGTAACATGTACCTCATCATTACGAATACTTTTGGAAAACGAAGAAATTAATTGATTTAGCTTATAAACAATATCGTAGTGCAGCGATACTTTGCGGGTGATAAAAAAAACTGTTGCTTCCGAAACACTGCTAAGAGTATAGGCAGTAACGCTGTCGTTTTTTATATTCTTCTCAATCAATGTTTGTCCGACTCTCTTTCCGAACAAGAAAATATCATAAGTAAGTTTCTGTGAAAAAGCGGAGGTTAAGACAAACAAGAAGAGAAAAACAATATTGTATTTCAATCTTAAAACAGAGTTTACTTGGATAGTTTCATAAACACGCTTGCCCCTTTACTCATTTCCAGTTCATACAAAGCACCATTCTTATAGCGATAAATATTACTCACTCCATTGGCAAGTTTACATTCGTATTCTCCTTCGGCTGTTTTGACAAAGTTGCAGAACTGACCCAATCTTTCTGAAAATATTTTTCCTTTCCCTTTCGGCTCATTAAAATATAATTGGATTGCTGAAAAATCTACCAACTGATTCATTTGCAAAACTTCACTTCCCTTTTTAATGATATAACGGGTTCCTTCCCACGCAATAGTTACAATTTCAGTTACTCCATCTTTTACGTTCTTACAATAAGATGAAAAGAGTTTTCCGTCTTTATAAACAACATCAAAAATCATAGCGGAAGTTTTGTGAGTAAAAAGAATATTCACTTCACTGTTGCTATTCATTTTATACTGTAGTTCTCCGTTCCCTTTGTCAATTCGTTCCACAACAGTGCTGCCAATTTTTTTACCAAAAAGTTCAACATCATAATTTTGTTTTTGAGCAGAGAGACTAAGCACAAGTGTTAGATACAGCGATAGCAGCAACATTTTCATATAGCCGTGAAAATAAATAGAAATTTGGTTGCTTTCTTGTTTTGAAGAAGATGAAATAGATTTTTTAGAGAAATTGGATACTCACGGTAAATAATTTTTGCAAAGCAACCCTTTCTCTGGTTTTATCGTTTTCAAAATATCATTCCTAACTTTACAAAAACCAATCGCCATGCGCTCTCTTTTACTTTTTATCTGTATCAGTTTTTCTTCTTTCCACTTCTTGAAAGCAGAAATTACCAGCAACCAATTGCTTGAAAATCTTGTTTCAGTAAATAAAGAATGGAGCAAGCAACCAGAATGTAACCGAGTGGTTAAATCTGCTGCCATTAATGCAAAAACTTACACCGATTGGATAGCTACCCACCTGCGTTTGGTTGAAGAAACACTTCGTGCCCGAAGCACAAATCATCTTTCGCCATCACAAATAAAAAATCGCACACACTTATTAGATGAATTGAATGGCTATTGGAAAGCGAGACCTTTTCCTGTAAACGATTACCTGACTTATAAGAATCCAATTTTTATTGACAGAACAGGTAACCATTGTGCGGTAGGTTATTTGATGCAGCAAAGCGGAGCAGAGGATTTAGCGCAGAAAATAAACCAAGAACAGAAATTTTCTTATGTGCATGAAATAAAAGTGAATGGAGTAAACAAATGGGCAAATGAAAATGGTTTTACGATTGACGAGTTAGCATGGATACAACCTGCTTACCAAGTGCAAATAGATGCCGAGGATATGAAAGACGGTTTAAACGGCACAGTAAATACTATTGCAGTTGACCCAAATTCGCAAACTGTTTATGTAGCTGGTTCATTTAATGCAAGCATTAGCGGAACTTCTTGCCAGAATATAGGAGCATGGATAAGTGGCTTTGCAGGATGGGATTGGATTTCGGTTGGCAATGGAGTGAATGGAAC
>JBKJJB010000352.1:0-7641 GCA_046598235.1 Chitinophagales bacterium | reverse complement strand
CAAGTTTTGATTTGGACTACTACCTATCAACAGACTGTACCTTGGATGGGAATGATGTGCTCTTAGGTGGTGAAACCTCAGGGCTTGGTAGCGATGACCCCACTAATAACGAAACCGCAACACTTACCATTCCACTCACTACAGCACCCGGAGCATACTATATTTTGTTTGTTGGAGATGCCGATAATGAACTTACCCCGGAAAACGAAGGTAACAATACAGCGTGTGTGCCGATTACAGTAATTTGTGTACCATGTACCTATTCATTAAGTTCTTATAACCAGCAATTCACATCTAATGGCGGGGTAGGCTCTTTTGATATAATAACCCAATCAGGTTGCACCTGGGACCTTTATAGTTCGGGTTGTGGCTTTGTTTCTTTTAATCCTTTGAACGGCACGGGAACAACTACAATAAATTACACAGTTCAACCAAACTCAACATCCACAACCCGGAACTGCACTATTACAGTTCAGCAAAGTTTAAATCAATATATAATCACTGAGCAAGGCATTTGCTCCGTCCCTTCAGTTACTACTTCAGTTATCAATGCCAATTGCACCGCAAATGGTTCGGTAACAGCCATCGCCACAGGCGGCACTACGCCTTATACTTATGTTTGGAACAACGGAGCAACAACAGCAACTATTTCATCACTTTCAGCAGGCACTTATACGGTTACAGTGGCCTCGGCTAACGGTTGCTCTGCAACGGCAACGGCAACAGTAAATAGTAGTGGTGGTGTTTCGGTAACTACTTCGGCTACCAATGCCAATTGTACAGCTAATGGTTCTGTAACAGCTACTGCTACAGGCGGCACTTCTCCTTATACTTATTTTTGGAGCAATGGAGGAACAACAGCAACTATTTCATCGCTTTCAGCAGGCACTTATACGGTGACAGTAACTGAATCTAACGGTTGCTCTGCAACAGCAACAGCAGCAGTGGCTAATACAGGATCTTCTCTTATAGCTGATGCCGGAAATAATCAAATAACTACCGGAAATCCTGTAACTATTGGTGGTAGTCCAACTGCTACTGGAGGGGCATCCCCTTACTCTTATACTTGGTCGCCTAATTCTAATTTAAGTTCCAATACTGTTTCAAACCCTACGGTTTCAGGATTAACCGTCACGACTACATATAATCTAACTGTAGCAGATGCAAATGGTTGCTCCGTTTTTGATCAAGTTACAGTAACGGTTAGCTCCTCTCCATGCGACACAACCATTCATCCAATTATTACAGTAAATTTTTGTGATATATCTGTTCCTCAATACAGCAATGCAAGTTATCAGTGGCAAAAAAATGGTTCGGATATAAATGGTGCTACAAATCGTTTTTATACAGTTACATCAACTGGAACATATACTTGTAAGGTAATCGTAAATAGTTGTCCCGATGTATACTCAAACGACCAATACATCCAGATACCTTGTATTACTGGTGTTGAAGAGCTAATGGTTTCAGATTTTTCTATTACTCCTAACCCCTCCTCCGGCACTTTCACCGTTTCTTTTGAAACCACGCAACCCGAACAAACCCAAATCAAAATATTTGATTTACTCGGTCAACTTGTAAAAGAAGAACTGCCTGTAAAAGTTGCAGGCGCATATACCAAACAGATAAATCTCGGTAATGTGGCAAAGGGCATTTACATTTTGCAGCTAAAGGCAGGCAACCAAATACTTAACAAACGAATAGAGGTTCAATAGCACTAAACGGATTTAAAACAGAAGAGCCACGCCAAAAAGATATTATTCCATTTCCCTTCTCCATTTGAAAAGGAGGTGAAGACCGGATGAGGTACGCGGCTCTTTTTATTCCTCCACTTTAGTGCAGCTTAATTCCTATGATCACTTCCCCAATTAAGTTTTAGTAAGACCGATAAGGTTGGCGTTATGTAAGCAAAAAGTTAACTGGTATCTAAAATGCTATGATAATAGCCAGCAAATTGTATTCAGAAAAGCTTTTATGGCAGGCAAAGCTGCTGCTTTGGGAGGAATATCAAAACGCGATTTTCTTGAATCGCTGGGCAAGTACGGGTATAATTTTTTTTAAATCTTACTTCTCAAGAGGTAAAGCAGGAATTAGAAAATGTCATCCACGGTAATATCTGACACAAGCTGCATCATTTTTATCGGCAAAATCTTTTGCCACCTTCCCGAAAACCTTCGCTAAACCTGTCAAAAAATTTCGTGAACTCATGAAAATATTCCCTGAACCCACAAAACCCCTCTACAAAACCGGGCAATCTTTCTCCATGAGTAATGCACTTTCGAATCTTTTAAAATTTCGGAAGTCTTATCGCCACGAGCATCCCAAATACTCAAATCTCACTCGCGTTCACCCCCCTTTGCTCCCTGTTAAAAAAAATTAACTTCGCCCTTCCTTAAAAAGCACATAGTAATATTTGCGCCCACTCAAAAACAACACATTCACTATGAAGAAGCAAGTCCTTTTACTTCTGTTATCTCCAATTTTTATTTCAGTATTTGCCCAAAAGAGCGATACCCGTACCCTCTTTACAGCAGGTGGCGATAAAGTTACGGTGGGCGAATTCGAATATGTCTATAACAAGAACAATGTAAACAATCAGGCAGATTACAGCGAAAAAAGCCTTCGAGATTATCTGAATCTATACGAAAGCTTTCGCTTAAAAGTAAAGGAAGCTGAAGCAATGCATCTAGACACCATTTCAAGTTTATTGAGCGAACTGGAAGGCTATCGTAAGCAATTGGCAAAATCTTATCTCACCGACCGTGAAATTTCCGACCATTTGATTTCGGAAGCGTATGAGCGTTCGAAAACGGAAGTAAACACCAGCCACATTTTGGTTAAGTGCGATGAAAATGCAAATCCTGCCGATACGCTTGCCGCTTATAAAAAGTTGATGGCTTTGAGAAAAAGAATTGAAAAAGGAGAGTCATTTGAAAAAGTTGCCAAAGAAGCATCTGAAGATCTTTCTGCAAAACAAAATGATGGTAACATAGGCTGGTTCACTGTTTTCGGAACTATCTATCCGTTCGAAACAGTGGCTTATAATTTAAAGAAGGGAGAACTAAGCCAGCCGGTTCGCACCGAATTTGGTTATCATTTAGTGCGGTTAAATGAAAGCCGTCCTGCGCGTGGACAGATTCACGTTTCGCATTTGTTGCTTCGTTTTCCGGAGAAAGCCACTACAGAACAGCAGGATACGGTTCATAAAAAAATTGATTCAGTGTATGCACTTATCACTTCTGGCAAATTGACTTATGATGATGCTGTAAAAGAATTTTCAGAGGACAAAGCGACCCGCATAAAAGGTGGAGAGTTACAATGGTTTGGTTCAGGCACTCAAATTAGAATGGTTCCACAGTTTGAAGACGCTGCTTTCGGCATTCAAAAAGACGGAGATTTTACAAAGCCAGTCATGACTCAATTCGGTTGGCATATCATTAAGCGATTAGAGAGAAAAGAAATTCCAACTTTTGCCGAAGCAAAAGGCGATATTAAAAAAAGAGTAGAAAGAGATTCTCGCTCACAGGTTGCTAAAAATGTTTTGGTAGATCGCATTAAAAGAGAAGGTGCTTTCACTCAGTTTGCCGATGTAAAAGCAAAATTTGTTTCGCAAATTGATAGCACGATTTTAGTAGGAAACTGGAAAGCAGATAGCGCACTTCGCACTAGCAAAGTTCTGTTTACACTGGCGGGGAAAAATTACACAGTATCTGATTTTGCAGATTACGTAGAGAAGAGCTCTAAAAAGAGAAGCGATAAAGCAAAAGACGCTTTGCTGAATGAATATTACGATGGCTTTGTAAATGCAAAATGTTTGGAATACGAAGAGAGTATGCTAGAAGTGAAAAAGCCCGAGTTCAAAAATCTGATAAAGGAATACCGCGATGGAATTTTGTTATTTGAACTGATGGATCGCATGGTTTGGACAAAAGCGGTAAAAGATACAATAGGTCTTGAAGAATTCCGTCAAAAGAATGCAAGTAGGTATATGTGGGGCAATCGTGCAGAGGTGGAGATTTTTAATTGCAACGATGAAAAAATTACCAGCGAAGCATACAAACTTGCCGGAAAGAAAACGGCAACAGAAGCAATAAAAACAAAGTTGAATAAGGAAGGTGCGAAAGCGCATGTTTCGGTAATAGAAGGCAAATACGAAAAAGGGCAGTATGATGTAGTTGATAAAATTGAGTGGAAAGCAGGGTTAACGCCTATCACTAAAATCAACGACAGCAGCTTTCAATTTATTCTTGTAAAAAAGATTGCGCAGCCCGAACCTAAAAGTTTGAAAGAAGCTAAAGGATTTATCGTTTCAGATTATCAGGAATATCTTGAAAAAACATGGTTGGCAGAACTAAGAAATAAATATCCGCTTTCATTAGACGAAACGGTTTTCCGTTCGCTGGTAAAAAAGTAAACGGACATTATAAATTGATTTACTTTAGTGAAGTGCAATATGAAATTGCACTTCTTCTTTTTTAATGAATGTCCTTGAGAAATGTTTTCATCTTTTTGCTGTTAGCCGAATTGGCATCCTGTTCTTTTTTCAAAAAGAAAACGGTAGTTGAAGCAGATGCCATTGCCCGCGTGAATGATGAATACCTGTATGCTTCCGATATTCAATCGCTCACAAAAGGGTTGAAAGGAACGGACAGCTTGAATGTATTGAAAAACTATGCAGAAAATTGGACTCGAAAAAAAATGCTCTTGCAAAAGGCAATAGAAAATATTCCGGAAGACGATTTGGGAATAACTAAGAAAATTGAAGATTACAGAGAGTCGCTTTTGTTGTATGAGTATGAGAAAGCGTTAATCAACCAGAAGTTAGATACGGTTATTCGTACAGAAGAATTGAACGAATGGTACGAAAAGTTGAAGAACGATTTCCCATTAGAGAAAGATGTCTTTCTTTTGTTCTTTATAAAGTTAAAGAAGGATGCGCCCGATTTGGTTAATGCGCGCAAATGGATAATCAAACCAAAAGACGAGGAAGATTTACAAAAGCTGGAAGGCTACTGTAAAGAATTTCCAAGCAGTTACATATTGGAGAAAGGCATGTGGTATGAAAAAGAAAATGTATTGAAAAACTTCCCGCTGAATGAATATGATTTGAATTCCCTTGCCGGCTCTAAGAGTTTTCGTGAATTTAAAACGGATGAAGGTTCTTGGTTTGTTCGGGTAGCAGATATGTTGAAAAAGGACGATGCATCACCACTTGAGTTTGTTCGCGATAAAATAGTGAAAGTGATTATTGAAAAGCGAAGATTGAAATTGATTGAAAAAACCTACGATAAAATTTATCAGGATGGCATTAAGACAAAATCATTTGAGATATTAGTTAAGTAAAAAATGAAGAGATTATTTTTTGTGCCGCTTATGCTTCTACTGTTTTCTTTTTGTGCAAATGCACAAGTAGAAAAGGGAAGATATTTATTGGGCGGCAATGTTGACATAAGCGGCTCCTATCAGGGAAGAAACAGCGGCTTTAATATGTCACTTACTCCTTCTTTCGGTGTGTTTGTAGTAAAAGGATTTGCTATCGGAGCAAGGTATTCGTTTGGTGTAAGCAGTGCAAGAACTTACAGCAGAGCAAATGATGAGTTTACATCTGTTACCACTTTTACTTCGGGTGTTGGACCTTCATTTAAATACTACTTTGGCAAAAAGCAGTTGAAAGGGCTTGTTTCTGCCAATGTAAATTATCTTACTTCCATCACACTTAGAAAAAACAATGTTTCGGGAACCAGTGGCTTTAATGCAACAGGCTTATTGGGTATGGCACATTTTTTCAATCCGCATCTTTCGCTCGAGTGCGGCTTATATGTAAGCGGAGTGAGTTATGTAAAACAACTTCCCACCACACGAATTGGTTTTTCAGTGGGATTATTTGCTTTCTTAGACAAGAAAAAGAAAGAATGAGCGTTATCTTTCCTCAATTTTAAATGATGCACAAAATCAAAAAAATAATTTCCCTTCAAATCATGTTGTTATCGCTGTCGTTTGGATATGCGCAAAACATACAAATTGATAAGGTGTTGGCAGTAGTAGGCGATAACATCATTCTTCAATCGGATGTGGAGTCGCAGTATCAGCAAATGATAGCGCAGAATCAGGGACAGGAGATTTCTGGGAGTGAGCGATGTCTCATCTTCGATAACCTGTTGCTCGATAAACTTTTTCTATCACAGGCATTATTGGATAGCGTAACCACTACGCCCGAAGAAGTAGAGGCGGAGCTTGACCGAAGAATTAAATATTTTATTTCAGTTTTCGGTTCAAAAGAAAAGCTGGAAGAATACTATGGCAAATCGCTTATCGAACTGAAAGACGATTTTAAAGAGGATATAGAAAAACAGTTGATATCCGACAAAATGAAAGGCAAAGCATTTTCGGGTTTGAAAATTTCTCCTTCGGAAGTGAAAGATTTTTTTGAACGAATTCCTAAGGACAGCGTTCCCTATTTCAACTCCGAACTTGAAATGGGAGAGATAGTAATGTATCCTAAAATAAGCGAGCAGCAAAAGGATTTTGCAAGAAAAAAAATTGAAGGAATTCGTAATGAAATTATTCAGGGAGCCGATTTTTCGGTTAAAGCTATTCAGTATTCCGAAGACCCCGGTTCCTATCTTGATGGAGGAAACCTTGGAACAATAAGCCGTGGTGAATTAGTGCCTGAATTTGAAGCAGTGGCTTACAAATTGAAAGAAGGCGAACTAAGCGATGTAGTAGAAACTCCTTTCGGTTTTCACTTAATAATCGTAGATGAGAAAAGAGGAGAGAAATTGAAGGTTCGTCATTTGCTTATTAAGCCGAAGGTTAATCGCTATGATTTGAGTGCTGTGCAGGAAACTATGGACAGCATTCTTCATCAGTTGCGTGCTGACTCTCTTTCATGGCGCGAAGCGGTGAATAAATTTTCAGATGATGAGCAATCGAAAAGTATTGGCGGTTTGATGACCAATACTAAAACCGGCAATTCTTATTTTGAAAAAGCAGATATTGATGGCACACTAATTTTTTCTATCGACCGCATGAAAGTGGGCGAGTATTCCGATGTGTTACCTTTTGCTTCGCAGGATAAGTCGGGACAACCGAGAGAGGGTTATCGTATCGTTTGGTTGAAAAGCGAATCGAAACCACACAAAGCAAGTTTGGAAGAAGACTATTCAAAGATACAGTCGGCAGCTAAGTCAGAAAAGCAACAAAAAATGTTAGCTCAATGGCTGAAGCTACATAGAAGCAAAAATTTTGTGCGTATTGATGATTCGATGAAAGGCTGCGCACAAATGGAAAAGTGGCTGTAAATGAATGTGAGAATTTGAGAGTGAAATTCCTTTCTTTGTTTTTACAATTAATGATTAACTAATAACGATTAAGATGTATAATTCAGACGTAGAAGCCTTAGACGCATTTGCCAAAAAATATAAAGAACTAAAAGCCGAAGTGGCCAAAGTTATTGTTGGACAGGATGAAGTTGTGAAGAATGTTCTCATTTCGGTTTTCTGCGATGGACACAGTTTATTGATTGGTGTTCCCGGTCTTGCAAAAACTTTGATGGTGCATACCATTGCCGATGTGCTGGATTTAAGTTTCAACCGTATTCAATTTACGCCCGACTTAATGCCAACTGATATTATCGGGAGT
>JBKJJB010000333.1:0-8624 GCA_046598235.1 Chitinophagales bacterium | reverse complement strand
TACTTCCGCCACGGCCTGTTTTAATTCTTTTAAAAATTGTGCTTTGGCGGGAGAAATAGTTGTGGTTTTTACAAAAGATAAATTTTTCAAAAGTTCCAATACAAAATCTGATTTAGTGTCGGTTACTTCAACTAATAATTTCATAAAAATATTTTTTACAAAAATAATTGATTTACTCTTACAAGCGCAGGCTTATTTAAATGCAATTTGTGTTCATTTTATTTCCTGTTTCGATAATAATTTTACTTTTGGTTTTGTAATAGAACTGAACGTTTTCACTGCTGAAATCTTCATTTCTCTCGCCAATTTATCAAATTCAAAAAACTAAAAGATGAAAGCAGCACCAAATACAGTAGTAAAAATAACTTACGAATTACGTAACGAACCGCAAGGTCAAGTAGTGGACTCGGCAGATAAGGAAAATCCGTTTGCGTTTTTGTTCGGACACGGAAATGTGTTAGATAAATTTGAAAAAAGTCTTGAAGGATTGATTGCAGGTAATCAATTCAGTTTCTCCCTAACTGCTGAAGAAGGATATGGAGAATATGATGAGCAGGCGGTAATTCAACTCGACAAAAATGTTTTTGCCGTTGATGGAAATGTGCAGGAGGAAATGTTGTTTGTAGGAAATGTAGTTCCATTGCAAGACCAAAACGGAAATCCTTTTCAGGGGAGAATAGTAAATATCATTCTTGATAAAGTTACAGTTGATTTGAATCACCCATTTGCGGGCAAGCCGCTTTTATTCAGCGGAAAGGTGATTGAAGTGCGCGAAGCGCATCAAGTGGAGCTTGAGCACGGCCATGTGCATGAGCATGGCGACCATAGTCATCACTAAATCACCTCTCCTAAATCCTCTCCGAAGGAGAGGACTTTAATACAAATTATTTTTTACGGGCTTCAAGTTTTGCAATTACATCCTGCAACTTGAAGCCTTTTGCTTGTAACAATATCAAGTAATGAAAAAGTAAGTCAGCTCCTTCGTTCAGAAATAAATCTGCGTTATCATCTTTTGATTCAATAACTAACTCCGTAGCTTCTTCACCCACCTTCTGCGCAATTTTATTGATGCCCTTTGAGAAAAGTTTTGAAATGTATGAATCTTCTGATGGAGAATTTTTTCTTGCTTCAATAGTTTGTTCCAGATCAAGCAGAAAATTCAGATTGTTTTTTTCATTCTTTTCATTCCAACAAGTATCGGCACCGGTGTGGCAAACAGGACCTTCTGGATTTGCTTTGATAAGCAATGAATCATTATCACAATCGACTTGGATGGAAACTACATTCAGAAAGTTACCGCTTTCCTCTCCTTTTGTCCATAGGCGATTTTTTGTGCGGCTAAAAAATGTAACGCGCTTTTCAGTTTGTGTTTTCTGAAATGCTTCTTCGTTCATAAATCCTAACATCAAAACTTTATCGGTTGTTGCATCCTGAATAATAGCAGGCACAAGTCCATTTCCTTTGGCAAAATCTATTGTCATAATCTTACTGTAATTTCTTTTTGATGTAAATAGTTTTTTAAATCCTTTATGGCTATTTCTTTAAAATGAAAAATACTTGCCGCCAATGCTGCATCTGCTTTTCCTTCTGTAAAGGTATCATAGAAATGCTCCATCGCTCCTGCACCACCTGATGCAATAACAGGAATGTTCACAGTTGTAGAAAGTTGTTGAAGCGCAGCATTCGCAAAACCATTCTTTGTTCCATCATGGTTCATAGAAGTAAAAAGAATTTCTCCTGCACCTCTCTGCTCTCCTTCTTTTGCCCATTCAAATAAATTCAACGCGGTTTCAAGCCGACCTCCATTTAAATATACTCTCCAATCTTTATTCTTGGCTCTTGGTTCTTGGTTCTGTTTTGCGTCTATCGCCAACACCAAACACTGGCTTCCGAATTTTTCAGAGATATCTGAAATCAGTTTTGGGTTTCTTACGGCTGCTGAGTTCAACGAAATTTTATCTGCTCCGCTTTGTAACAAAGCATACACATCTTCCACCGAAGAGATTCCTCCGCCAACGGTGAATGGAATATTGATGTTGGCAGCTATGCGCGCTACAAGTGCTACTAAAGTTTTTCTTTTTTCATGCGTAGCGGTTATATCAAGAAACACCAATTCATCTGCTCCTTCTTCTGCATAAAGTTTTGCCAACTCTACCGGGTCACCGGCATCGCGCAGGTTTTCGAAGTTCACCCCCTTTACGGTTCGACCATCTTTAATATCCAAACACGGTATGATTCGTTTTGCTAAAGCCCCACCCAACCCTCCCCCAAAGGGAGGGCTTTTAGTTTGCCCTTTAAAATTTGAAAGTTGTTTTAGATTAATTCGATTCTCATAAATGGCTTTCCCGATTATCGCTCCGTGTAATCCTACAGCCTTCAGAACATTTAATTCATTCAAGTCGCTTACACCTCCGCTTGCAATTAATTTCAAACCAGGAAAGGTTTCAAATATTTTTTTATAGAGTGCTACCGATGAACCTTGCAACATTCCGTCTTTCGAAATATCGGTACAGATAACATACTGAATACCGTGCGCTACATAATCTTTCAGAAAGTCGAAAAGATTTATGCTGCTGTTTTCCTGCCAACCGCTGATGGCGATAGTTTCATCCTTCACATCGGCACCGAGAATAATTTTTTCTGCTCCGTATTTGTCTAACCAATGCAAAACCGTATCGCGCGATTTTACAGCAATACTTCCCGCAGTAATTTGATTCGCTCCGCTATCGAAAGCAATCTTTATGTCTTCATCGGTTTTAATGCCGCCACCAAAATCAATTTTCAATTTTGTTTGCGAACTGATTGCTTTCAATGTTTTATGATTCACGATATGGCTTGCCTTCGCTCCATCTAAGTCTACTAAATGCAAACGCTGTAAACCAGCGGCTTCAAATTGCTTTGCCACCTCCACAGGATTTTCATTATAAATAATTTTCTGCGCATAATCACCCTGCGACAAGCGCACACATTTTCCGTCTATAATATCAATGGCGGGAATTATTTCCATTACAGTGCTATAAATTTTTTCAAAAAATCTTCTCCTGCCTTTCCACTTTTTTCAGGATGAAACTGCACTGCGTAGAAATTATCTTTCTGAAAAGCCGCAGAAAATTCGGTAATGTAATTGCAACTTAACGTGGTGAATTCATTCTTTGGAACATAGTAGCTGTGCACAAAATAATACCACTTGTCGCTGTCAACTGCCAACTGCCAACCGCCAACTGCTTCATTCCAACCCACGTGCGGCACTTTTAATTTCGGTTCAAATAACTTTACATCCACATCTAAAATATTCAGACAATTGGTGTTGCCTTCTTCGCTGTAGCGACACATCAACTGCATGCCCAAACAAATTCCAAGCACCGGTTGCTTTAATTGCGGAATTAAAACATCCAAACCTTTTTCTTTTAAAACTTCCATCGCAGGTTTTGCGTGACCAACTCCGGGAAAAATAATTTTATCGGCAGAAAGAATCTCTTCTTTATTGTCGCTCAACACCGGTGTAATGCCAAGCCGTTCAAACGCAAACTTTACCGATTGTGTGTTACCTGCTCCATAATTGATAATGACGAGTTTCATACATTAAAAAGTTTGACGCAGCGCATAGCATTTCCTAAGTTTATCAAAGAGAACTTCTGCTTCGTTAAAGCTCAATGTTTGCTGCGCATCGCTAGCGGCTTTCTCAGGGGTTTCGTGAATTTCCACCAAAATACCATCGGCTCCTGCCATTACCGCGGCTAGGGCTAAAGGTTCTACAAAATCGCGAACACCAATGCCATGCGAAGGGTCAACCACTACCGGTAGGTGCGATTTTTCTTTAAGGATTGGAACGGCATTAAGATCTAATGTGTTGCGGTACATTTTTTCATACGTGCGTATGCCTCGTTCGCACAGAATAATTTTTTCGTTGCCGTTGCTGAATACATATTCGGCACTCGACAGTAGTTCTTCTAAAGTACCCGATATGCCTCGTTTTATCAGTACCGGTTTATCAATATCTCCCAGAGCATCAAGTAGATTAAAATTCTGCGAATTACGCGCGCCCACCTGAAACACATCCATATAATCATACATCTCTTCAATCTGCGACACCTGCATCACCTCCGAAATAATTTTAATTCCATGCTTTTTACATTCTGTATAAAACAATTTTAATCCTTCAATACCCATACCGCGAAAAGCGTAAGGAGAGCTTCGTGGTTTAAAAACTCCACCCCGCATAATCCGCACATTCTGCGCTTTCAAAAAGGCAACAGTTTTTTCTATCTGCACCTCGCTTTCGATTGAGCATGGACCTGCCATGATAGATAAATTGTTTCTCCCGATGTGTACTCCATCGCCTAAATCTAACCACGTATCTTTCACTTTCCATTGACGTGAAACGAGTTGATACGAATCGCGAACAATATGCACATCGCGAACACCTTCTAAACTGCCGACAGCGCGGATATCGAAGGTTTTGTTTTCGGGGCAAACCAAATAATGAGCCACTTTGGTTTTTATTTCATTAATGCTAAATCCCAAACTCTTTAATTTTTCCGATACCTGCGTTTGTTGTTCGGGGGCGATATTATTTTGCAGTTGTATAATCATGTTGTATAGATTGAATGAAAGAAGGAATACTCTTTTCTAAATCGGGATTAGCGGAAATATGTTTGATAAATGCACTGCCTACAATTGCACCCGCAGCGTACTTACAGGCGTTATTAAAATGTGCGTATGTTGAAATTCCAAAGCCGATGATGAAGGGGTTTTTCAGGTTCATTGCTTTCAGGTGCGCGAAATACTGTTGCTGCTTTTCGGTATCTGTAACGGCATTGCCCGTGGTAGAAGAAGATGCCACTGCATAAACAAAGCCATTGGTCAGGCTATCAATTTTTCGAATGCGTTCATCGGAAGTTCGTGGTGTTACGAGTAAAATATTTTTCAACTTATATTTTTCGAAAATGGATTGGTATTGCGTTTCATACACCTCGGGGGTCAGGTCGGGCAGAATCAAACCGTCTATACCAATGCCTGCCGCATCGCGGCAAAAGTTTTCGAAACCATATTGCAGCACGGGGTTCAGGTAGCCCATTAATATTAAAGGAATATGAATCTGCGACCGCACTTCTTTTAGTTGCTCAAACAGGGTGCGCAGGTTCATGCCGTTGCTTAAAGCGGTGGTGCTGCTTTGCTGTATCACCGGTCCGTCTGCCAGCGGGTCGCTGTAGGGCATTCCTATTTCAATCATATCAGCCCCGGCATTTTGCAGCAGTTGCAGCACGCGCGCTGTGTGGTTCAGTTGCGGGAAACCTGCGGTGCAATACACCGAAAGAATGTTGTTGGGCTTGGTTTTAAAGAGGGTGTCTATCCGGTTCATATATGAAGGGCAAAGAAAACAAAAGAGAAGTGTTGCAGGTGAAGAATTATGGGGTTGCCAACTACGCGATAGGGAGGTTGGTTGGTTTTTGTTTTAGGCAGAAGAAGCTTTGATTCATTCTTGGCTAGTCGGGGAATCTGTGAGACAAAAAAGTTTTGTTTGCGTAAATACATTGCGTTCCTGTGATGCTATTTTGCAATAATTAAATTTGTAACGATGGAAATAAGAACAGACCTTTTTTTAGGAGATAGTAAACGAGAGCTACAAAAATTGAAAGACAATTCTGTTGACTTGATTGTAACTTCACCACCTTATGCAGACCAACGAAAGGATACTTATGGCGGCATTCATCATGATAAATATGTCGAATGGTTTCTTCCAATTTCAAAACAACTTTTAAGAGTTCTTAAACCAACCGGAACTTTCATTCTCAACATTAAAGAAAAAGTAGTTGAAGGTGAGAGAAGCACCTATGTAATGGAATTGATTTTAGAAATGAGGAAGCAAGGTTGGTTTTGGACAGAAGAATTTATTTGGCATAAAAAGAATTGTTATCCAGGTAAGTGGCCGAATAGATTTCGTGATTCATGGGAAAGACTTTTACAATTTAATAAGGAAAAGAAGTTCCACATGTATCAGGAAGAGGTAATGGTTCCAATGGGTGATTGGAAGAAGACAAGAATGAAAAATTTAAGTGCTACAGACAAGATTAGAGACAACTCAAAAGTTGGAAGCGGTTTCGGTAAAAATATTTCTAACTGGATAGACAGGGAAAAAGCATACCCAACAAATGTTCTTCATCTTGCCACAGAGTGTAATAACAAAAATCATAGCGCAGCATTTCCCGAGGAATTACCGGAATGGTTTATTAAACTTTTTACAAAAGAGTTTGATACAGTTTTGGACCCGTTCATGGGTTCGGGAACAACTATCATAGTTGCCAATAGAATGAAACGACATTCAAAAGGTATTGATATTACTCCTGCCTATTATCAAATTGTAAAAGAGCAAGTTCAACCTGTCGAATTAATTTTATTAGAACCCAGAATAAAATATGAAAAAACTAAACCTAAAAAGCGTTACGCAGTACGTTGAAGAACACATCGGAGAATTCCATCAAAGGCGTCTCGATAAAGTCAACGGTATAGAACTAAATGAAATTTTAGAGGCTAAAAATCCTTATTTGTTTAAGGCTAAGAACGTTAATTCAGCTCCGGCAATTGTGGAGGGAATCTTAAGTGCCTATCTATCTTCAAGCGAAGAAGGAATCTTTGGAAATTGGTTAGAAAGATTAGCAATATTTGTCAACGACTCTGTTTATAGTGGTCGTAAAGCCGGTATCGATGGCATTGATTTAGATTTTGACAAGGATGGTCAGCGTTATTTAGTAGCTATCAAATCAGGTCCCAAATGGTCAAACGGTGACCAACTCAAAAAATTAATTGACCAATTTAATACAGCTAAAAAAAGATTACAGACTTCAGGCGCTAAAATCAATATAGTTTGTGTGAACGGATGTTGTTATGGGAAATCAAATGAGAAAAGTGAATATAAAAAGACAGGAGGCTACTATAAAATATGTGGACAGCGGTTTTGGGAATTAATTTCCGATGATTCGAATCTATATATTGATTTGATTGAGCCTCTTGGTAAAAACGCGAGAGAAAACAACGATAAATTCAAATTAGCTTATGACAAACTAAGCAACAGAATTACTGCGGAATTCTTGGAAGAATTCTGTTTTAAGGATGGAAGTATTGATTGGGAAAAATTGGTCCGTCTTAATTCTGGGCCTAGAGAAAAGAAGAAAAAGAAACCCAAATAATATACACAACAACAAACAAAAACGCCCCAAAAAAATCTGGGCGCTTTGATTAATTAAACGAAAAGTTTAAGGCACTACAACCGTTGCTGCTTGTGACGGAGAAACTTTGCGCGAAGTGCGGCTGTTAGGTTAGCGATAGAAGCGAAAATCCTTTTTGCTGCTTTGAGCAAAAAGATTGTAGCGGATAGCGCGACCGCGAGGCTTTGCGAGCGGGAACCCCCAAATGCTTCTTTATAAATGCTTCATGTAGGTTTCTAAATCTTTGTCGCCACGGCCCGAAAGACAAATAACCACCACATCGTTTTTGCTGAAACTGATTTGGTCGAGAGCCGCCAGGGCATGAGCCGTTTCGAGCGCGCAGATAATGCCTTCGTGCCTGGCGAGGAAGAAGGCAGCCTGCAAAGCCGCGTCATCGGTTACATATTTAAACTGCGCGCGTCCGCTCTGGAACAGATGCGCATGCAGGGGACCAATGCCCGGGTAATCGAGGCCGGCAGAGAGGGAATAGGGTTCTTCGATTTGCCCGTCAGCGGTTTGCATGAGCAAAGTCATGCTGCCGTGAATGATTCCTTTTTTGCCGAGGGCAGTGGTGGCGGCTGAGTGCCCGCTGTGCAGTCCTTTGCCCGCAGCCTCCACGGCAATGAGTTTTACTTTTTCCTGCCCGACTGTCTGACCTGTCGAGTCGGTCAGGCGGGGGTTATCGAGAAAGTGATAGAACGCGCCTGCGGCATTGCTGCCTCCGCCCACACATGCCATTACATAGTCGGGATAATTGCGGTTGGTTTGTTGCTGCAACTGCTCCTGCATTTCGGCACTGATGACGGACTGAAACCGCGCCACCATTTCGGGATAAGGATGAGGACCCACCACGGAGCCGATGATGTAATGTGTTTCATCGGGATGGTTGATCCAGTCGCGGATGGCTTCGTTGGTGGCGTCTTTCAAAGTCATGCTTCCGCTGGTAACCGGAATTACTTTGGCACCCAGCATTTTCATGCGCGCCACATTGGGCGCCTGCCGCTCGGTGTCTTTTTGCCCCATGTAAACAATGCACTCCAGCCCTTTGAGCGCGCAGACGGTGGCGGTAGCCACACCGTGTTGCCCTGCGCCTGTTTCGGCAATGATTCGTTTTTTGCCGAGGCGCTGCGCCAGCAGAATCTGCCCGATGGTGTTATTGATTTTGTGCGCTCCCGTGTGGCATAAATCTTCGCGCTTTAAATAAATGTTGGTGTTGTAGTGTGCCGATAAACGCTGGGCATGAAACAGTGGTGTGGGTCTGCCCACATAATCGCGCAACAAGTCATCGAATTCTTTTTTGAAATCGGGCTCCTGAATAATGCGCTCGTAATTCTGCTGAAGTTCTTCGACATTGGCGTGAAGCATTTCGGGGATGAAGGCTCCGCCAAAATCTCCGTAAAAGCCGTTGTTGGTTTTGGT
>JBKJJB010000401.1:0-5145 GCA_046598235.1 Chitinophagales bacterium | reverse complement strand
ATGTGTGGAACATGCCTGCTCCGTAATTACCCACCAATAAACAAAGGGAGTGTTTGTACGTCTGTTGATAAGTGGCACTTGGGTGTTGAAAGGGTGTGGGTTAACCCTCAGTCTGTTACGTGCGAGCACTTCTTGCTGATTTAGAAATACTGGATTAGGCACATAAGGAAATTCATACAAATCGTTGATGATTACACCGATAACAGCCATAGATTACGCTTATAAAATCCCAAAATCATTGTATTTATCCGTGTAATCATCGCGAAGCGAAATGTCTTTGATTTAAGCGCAAAAAATATTCTGTTTATCAAAAAGATTTTATCGTTTGGTTCGTTTACATTCGCAGCCGTTTCTTTCAACCCAAGAATTTTTAATGATATGAAGTTTTTCTCCCTGCTGCCGAAAGTTTCGGCTGTTGTTTTTTTAATGAGTTCTCTATCTGCTTTTGCCGATGGAGAATTTCCGAAAATTGATCCGAAGAACGTAACTATCGTACGCGATAGTTTTGGTATTCCTCACATCTTTGGAAAAACCGATGCAGAGGTAGCTTATGGTTTGGCATGGGCAAATGCCGAAGATGCTTTTCACATCACTCAGGACCTCATTTATACCGCTAAAGGATTTATGGCTCGCAAGGATGGAGTGGAAGGAGCAAAGATTGATTTCTTCGTTCATGCTGTTGGTGCGCGTGAACTGGTTAATGAACGCTTTGATAAAGACCTTTCTCCCGAATTCAAAAAGTATCTCGATGGTTTTGTGCAGGGTTATAATGCATACGCAGCCGCACATCCTGATGAAGTGAAAATTAAAAAGGCATTTCCCGTTACTTCAAAAGATATGGAGACGGCTTATGTAATTATAATGTCGGCTCTTTCGTGGGTGCAAAATAATATTGGCGATGCGGTAGGAGGCAAGTATGATGATAAGGCACTCGAATTTCCTAAGCACGTTACTCCTTCGGTTGGCTCCAATGCTTTTGCACTCAAAAGCACAAAGACCGTTGACGGCAAAACCATGTTGTGCATCAATCCTCACCTTGGCATGGATGGACAGTTTTCGTTTTATGAAGCGCATTTGCAAAGCGAAGAAGGGTTGAATATAGAGGGCTGTATGTTTCAAGGGAGTACTTCGCTAGCAATGGGAATTAACGAAAACCTGGGATGGGGAATGACCTGGAATACGTTCGATAAAGTAGATGTGTTTAAACTGAACATGAACCCAAAGAATAAACTTGAATATGAGTTAGATGGTAAATGGGAGAAGTTGGAGAAAAGACCCGTTTGGCTTAAAGTAAACCTGAGCAAAAAAGGAAAGTTTGTATTGCCCGTTAAGAAGATGACTTACTGGAGCAAATACGGGGCTACTTTAAAAAGCAGCAAGAGCGACAATTATTATGCTATTCGTTTTCCGGCTAATACAACTATTCGTACAGGTGAGCAGCTTTACCAAATGAATAAAGCGCGTAACCTAAACGAGTATCGCGAAGCACTTCGCGTTCATGCCATTACTCTTTTCAATATTGTGTATGCCGATAAGGATGATAATATCTTTTACATCCACCACGGTATGATGCCCGATCGCGATACTACTATTGACTGGAGCGGATTGGTGGCAGGCAATACTTCAAAAACTCTCTGGACAAAACTGATTCCTATTGATAGTATGCCGTTGACCTTGAATCCTTCGTGCGGCTATGTATTCAATACTAACAACACTCCTTTTCATGCATCGGGAGATGAATGTTCTGAAAATGGTTACTGCTATACTTCGCGTAAACTGATGGACCTGCGCCCCGGTGATAACAACCGCGCAGTTCGTTTCACACAACTTATTTCGGCAAAAGATAAATTCAGTTTAAAAGATATTCACGATATAAAATTCGATATCACCTTTGCGCGCAAAGGACCTTTTGCAGAATCTATGCAGCCGCTCTTCGACCTTGATGAAAACAAATATCCCGAATTAAAAGAAGCGATTGGAATACTAAAATCATGGAACCGTATTGCAGATATTCACGAGTGCGCTCCTACACTTTTTGGTCTTACTATGAAACCTATTTTCGACAAATATCATTTTGATGATGCAGAGTTTGTAAATGGATTTACGGTGAGTGAAGAAGAATGGGCGAGCACCCTACGCGCCACCTGCGATACATTGCGTGCGCACTTTGGAACAGTGAAAGTGGAATGGGGAACCATCAATCGCCTGATTAGAGGAAACAAAGATTTGCCGCTGCGTGGGTTTCCCGATGTGCTTAGTCCCTGTTATCCGCAACGCATACCCGGCAAGAAATTTTCTTTCAAATCAAGTCATGGCGATACCTATACTATGTTCGGAGTATTTGGTAAGAATGGATTGGAGAATCTGAGTGCCTTGCAACCTTTGGGAAATTCGCTTAACCCTGACAGCAAACATTACAATGACCAAATGGAATTATTCACCCGTCAGGAAATGCGACCACTGAGTTTAAAGAAAGAAGCGGTGATGAAGAAAGCAGAATCAATTTATTATCCCCAATAATTTCATCCTGTTATATTCGCCAGTCATAAAAATATATCCATGAACAAAATCATTTTTATTGCGCTTATTTCCGCGCTTACTTTTGCTTCTTGTAACAGCGGTAACGCACCTAAGGCAGATGCCGAATTTGAAAAGCAATTGCAAGAAAAATTTATCAATGCCAAAGAAGGTGATGTAATTGAACTGCCCGAAGGAACTTACCTTTTAAACCGTTCACTCATTCTTGACGGAATTAAAAATGTAACCATTAGAGGAAAGGGAAAAGACAAAACCATTCTATCTTTTAAAGGACAAAAAGATGGTGCAGAAGGATTGCGCGTGACTGCCGATGGAGTAGTGATGGAAGACTTTTGTGTAATGGATGCCAAAGGCGACAACATCAAAGTGCAGGATGCTACTAATGTTACGTTCCGCAGAATGAAAGTGGGCTGGACAGCATTGCACGATACTAAGAACGGAGCGTATGGTGTGTATCCAGTGGGTTGCACGAATGTGTTGATTGAAGAATGTGAAGTATTCGGTTCGGCTGATGCGGGTGTGTATGTGGGTCAGTCTAAAAATATTATTGTTCGTAAGAATAATGTGCATGACAATGTAGCGGGAATCGAAATTGAAAACTCAACCGATGCGGATGTATATGATAACCTTTCGCAGAATAACACAGGCGGCATCTTAATCTTTGACCTTCCTGATTTGCCTGTGAAGAACGGCAGCCGCTGCCGCATTTATAATAACAAGATTGTAAACAACAACGTTGGCAATTTTGGAGTAAAAGGAACTACCGTTGCTGAAATTCCTGCCGGAACAGGAATCATAGTAATGGCTACTAACCAGTGCGAGATATTCAACAATGAAATTTCGGGGCATAATTCTATCAGCACGGCTATTGTAAGTTATATGTCAATCAACAAACCTTTTAAGGATAGCATTTACGATCCATTTTGTGGAGGTATCAACTTTCACGATAACAAGATTGTGCGCGGTACCGGAAGCGTTGACCAAAATGTGGTGTTTGGTAAATTGTTTACCGCCATGTTTGGCGACCAGGTGCCTGATGTAGTAACAGACGGAGCTATAAACCCTGCTTATAAGAACAATGACGGCAGTGTAAAAGACGACCAGAAAATATGTATCCGCAACAACGGCACTATCACCTTCAGCAATATGGATTTGCTTAATAAAGGCAAAGGAAAAACAACTGACATATCTAAGTTTGATTGCAGTGTAGCTCCTGTAACCGAAGTAAAGCTGAATTTGTAAACTCTTTCACCCTGACAAAAAACTAAAAGGCGATTCGCATTAATGCGAATCCCCTTTTAGTTTTTAGCCACCTTCGCGTGAACTATCAAATGTGAAACCACAGTGGTGATTTGCTTTCAAAATGTATTTCTCCTTCTCACCCCCCGCAGAGTCTCTCGAAGAGGACGCTGCGATTGTATGCGCAGAGTCCCGAGGCGGAGACTCTACGGGGGGAGAAACCCAATATACATCTGATTCAAAATAGAGCAGCACCATCAAGGCCCCACGCACTATCTATACTAACGCTCATATATTTAAGAATAGTAGGCATTACATCGGTGTTGTTGGATACAGGCACATCTATACGAGTTTGATTTGGTAAACGGGCAATTTCAAAAACAAAGCGGGTTTCTTCCAATGCATCCTGTCCTCCATGAGAAGTTCCGTTTCCTCCATGGTCGGTTACTACAAAAACTAACCATTGCTCACCGTAGTTTTGTTCCCGAAGTTCTACTGCGCCCATAATTTCAGAAATATAATTTCCTGTTTCGCGTATGGCATTTATATAATTTGGATTGGTGGGAGAAAAACCACTTTGATGCCCAGTGTAGTCAACATTATCGAAATGAAGCAGTAACACATCAGGCGTGCAGGAGTTCAGGAGATAAAGTGCTTTTTCTTTTACCTGAGCATCGGTAGAAACATATTGCGCATAATTTTCGTTGCTGGTAATTAGCAAAAAGTTGTCCCAGTTGCTTACTTCTGCTAAACTGAAATCAGGATTGGACTTACGCAGATAATAAAATAAGTCGGGGTATTGTGAGTAGTTGGTGGTGGGGAAATTATTAGATGTTACTCCGTGCTTTGCTGGAAAAACTCCATGCAATAAAGTAGACCACCCGGGTGCGCTTACTGTGTAAGGTCCGCGGTCGCAATGAAGGTTAACGTAAGCGTGGGACATTAAAGAGTCCAAAGAGGATGAATGAGTTGCCAGAAGTGCATCGGTGCGACAACCGTCAATACCGATAAATAGAACTTTGTGAATTGCACTTATACCAGTTAAGCATTCGCTCTTTAACTCGTCAGGATTGAATGTTTTATCTTTGGTACAACCAGATATAAGTATCAGCAGCAGTAAACTGAATCTGATGTGTTGTTGTCTCGTTAATATCTTCATAGAATATTAAATAATTACCGCGTGACGAAAAAAGGGCATTGCCGCTAACGTCAGACTGTGAATTTACTATCCACATTCACATTAGCAAAATTTTCATTTGAATAATGAGTTAGGTCGCGGCAGTCTCCCTAAGCAGAGCTGGTGGGTGGTGGGGACCCTGACGAAAATAATTGCGGGGTCCCGAAACGGAGACCCCGCAGGGACTAAAG
>JBKJJB010000179.1:0-4514 GCA_046598235.1 Chitinophagales bacterium | reverse complement strand
CGCATTGAAGCACTCGCTCATGTAGCGGTGGATGTGGTTTGTATTGATACTGCTCACGGTCATTCACGAGGCGTGTTGCAGTCTATCAAAAAAGCAAAGCAGACTTTTAAGCACCTTGATATTATTGGCGGCAACGTTGCCACTGAAGCAGGAGCCAAAGCATTGATTGATGCAGGAGTGGATGGAGTAAAAGTAGGGGTAGGTCCGGGCTCTATCTGCACAACGAGAATTGTTGCAGGTGTTGGTGTGCCTCAACTGACTGCTATTTACGAGGCAAGCAAAGCAGTAAAAAAATCAGGCGTTCCGATTATTGCGGATGGAGGAATACGTTACACAGGCGACATTGTAAAAGCAATTGCAGCAGGTGCGGATACCGTAATGGCAGGAGGAATTTTTGCAGGAACCGATGAAAGCCCGGGTGAGACTATTATTTACGAAGGAAGAAAATTTAAATCGTATCGTGGTATGGGAAGTGTCGAGGCCATGCAGGAAGGAAGCAAAGACCGTTACTTTCAGGATGTAGAAGACGATATTAAGAAATTAGTTCCCGAAGGAATTGTAGGCCGTGTGCCTTTTAAAGGAAGTGTAACAGAAGTAATGTATCAATACATTGGTGGTTTGCGGGCCGGTATGGGCTATTGCGGAGCAAAAAATATCAAAGCACTTCAGCAAGCTCAGTTTGTTCGTATAACCAATGCAGGTATGCAGGAGAGCCTTCCGCATGATGTGATGATTACGAAGGAATCGCCTAACTATTCAAGGAAATAATTTTGATTTGACTCAATGGAAATTTTCGAAAAAGTAAATTCAGTTTTAGAAGAAATAAAATCTGCTGATCCGAAGAATGCGGAGGAAGCAGAAAAATTTCGCATTCATTATTTAGGAAGTAAAGGAGTTTTAAAAGAACTTTTCGGCTTTATGCCACAAGTTCCTAACGAGCGCAAAAAAGAATTTGGGCAGTTGATGAACACGCTTAAAGCAACTGCTGAAGCTAAACTCGAAGAGGCCAAAACAAATTTCGATTCAGGTAAAGCATCCTCTAAAGAAATTCCCGACCTTACTGCTCCGGGATATAATATTCCAATCGGCTCTCGTCATCCTTTGAGTATTGTAAAAAATAAAATGATTGACATTTTCAGTCGTATTGGTTTTGTGGTGGCTGAAGGACCCGAGATTGAAGACGACTGGCATAACTTCACTGCGCTTAACACTCCGCAAGACCATCCTGCCCGCGATATGCAGGATACTTTCTTTTTGACAGAAGATAAGAACATGATGTTGCGAACGCATACTTCTTCTGTTCAGATACGAAAGATGGAAAGCGAAAAACCTCCACTGCGTTATATTTTTCCGGGTAGAGTTTTCCGTAACGAAACTATTTCGGCACGTGCGCATTGCACCTTTCATCAGGTGGAAGGATTATATATTGACGAGAATGTTTCGTTTGCCGATTTGAAACAAACCATGTTTTACTTTGCTCAAGAGATGTTTGGCAGAAACACCGAGATACGTTTCCGTCCTTCGTTCTTCCCTTTTACCGAGCCCAGTGCCGAGATGGATATTTCCTGTACCATCTGCAACCAAAAAGGCTGTCCCGTGTGCAAGCACAGCGGCTGGGTGGAAATTGGCGGCTGTGGAATGGTTGACCCTGCGGTGATGGAAAACTGCAAACTGGATACAAAAAAATATTCGGGGTTTGCTTTCGGAATGGGCATTGAGCGTATTACCATGCTCAAATTTCAAGTGAACGACCTGCGCCTTTACTTCGAAAATGATGTAAGGTTTTTAAAGCAGTTTACTTCTGCTATTTAGCCTGATATTGTTCTTCTTTGTTGGAGTTACAGAGAAATTGGGGAACTCGCTGAAACCTTAAGCTTTTGAACTGCCCCGATGAATACCTAACGGCAATTATCTTTTTTAAAGACACAGACGAGAATGTTCAAAGGTTTGCCAGCTTAGAGCCCATAAAGATTGGGTAAAACAGGAGCATATTTCTCAGCGGGCTGTATTTTTCTTCTTTCTTTGCAATCTTTTTAAACAAACAGCGTTTACAGCCCACACTTTCACCAATGAGATTTCTTTTCGCGCCTCTCCTGTTTTCCCTACTTATTCTATTGCTTCCCTCTTGCAAGCCCATGCCCAACGATGGCATTCCGTTTTATCTGCAAATAGATTCGGTAAGTGTAGCAGGCAACACCCACCATATTACCGATGTATGGGTAGAAGCAAATGCCGATAACATAGGTGCGTATGAACTGCCCTGCAATTTCCCTGTGCTTCAGGAAAATCAAGTGCGTTTTGTGCTGCTACCCGGCATAATGGAAAGCGGACAATCTACGGTGCGTGTTACTTATCCGTTTTACGAGTCAGATACTTTTACACTTACCGCTACCCGTGGTCAAACGTATTCTCATACTTCTATTTTCAAATACCGCGCAGGAACGCAATTTGTTTTGGATGAAAATTTTGAATCGGGGAATGACTTTAACGGTTTTGCGAAAGTGGATGCTGCCAGCGACTCGAGTGTTGTTTACGGAAATTACTGTGGCAGACTATTGGTAACGGCTCTTGATTCAAGTGAAGAAGCCGTGCAATTAGATACCATGCCCCTTCCGCTGGGTGGCGAAGTATGGCTCGAAGTAGATTACCGATGCGATGTTCCTTTTTATGTAGGCATTTATGGTAATTACACCAGCAGTGCGCGGGTTCGCTTGCCCTTTGTTTTTATTTCAGCAAAATCCGAGTGGAATAAAGTGTACATAAAACTGAATGATGCCGTGAGTTACCTACGTGCAGATAACTACAATATTTATTTCGAAGCACTGCGACCCTTTGGCTCAAATGGTGGAGCGGTGCATATTGATAATGTGCGTGTAGTGCATTTTTAAATAGATGAATGGAATAATGGAACATTGGAATTTGTATTTAGCGGTAAGTGCATTGCATTCCATTCATCCATCATTCCATCATTCCAATACTCCAACTATTCTACTAAACAAAAGCGCTTAATGAACATTACCCGAAGAAAGAGAATGATAGGTTGGTATGTAGCGGGCGATTATCTCGCTGCTGTACTGGCTTGGTATTTTCTGTTTCTGTTCCGCAAAGTTTACATTGAGCAGATTCATTTCAGCTATCTGCTCCCCTTCAGCGACAATAATTTTTATGTAGGTATTTTGCTGGTCACTTCGCTGTGGATTCTCTTTCATTACATTACAGGAACCTACGTTGACCTCTACAAAAAATCGCGCTTACAGGAACTGGCAAAAACTTTCATTGTCACCTTCTTTGGCTCCATCGTTATTTTCTTTCTATTGCTACTGGATGATCGGGTTCGAAAATATTCCGACTACTACTTTACCTTTCTGGCATTACTAGTACTGCAATCCTTCTTTACCATGTGGCTGCGGCTGCTCATTCTTAATAAAGTAAAGAGCCATATATGGAAAGGTAAAGTAGGTTTCAGCACACTTATGATTGGCAGCAGCAGCAAAGCCAATGAGTTGTATCAAGAAATGAAAGAAAAGGAACGCGCTTTCGGGTTTCATTTCATTGGCTATCTCGAACTAAATGGCAAAGTAAATAACACACTTACCTCTGAACTAAAAGAGCTTGGCAAACTAAGTGACCTCGAAAAAGTGATAGATGAAAATCGCGAAATTGAAGAAGTGATTATCGCCATCGAATCTTCCGAGCACCCGCAGTTGAATAATATCATCAACCGCTTAGCCGATAGAAATGTAACCATCCGTATCATCCCCGACATGTACGATATACTGTCGGGAACGGTGCGAATGAACCATGCTATTGGTGAAGCATTTATCGAAATTCCTCCCCGCCTTTTAAATGAGTGGGAGAGAATTACCAAACGATGGTTTGACGTTGCGGCTTCTGTGTTTGCCATACTTGCTACACTTCCCATTACGCTTTATGTAGCACTGCGCATTAAACTAATTGATGCAGGTCCTGTATTTTATAAGCAAGAAAGACTGGGGCTATACGGCAAGGTTTTTAGCATTTATAAATTCCGCTCTATGAAAGTGGGTGCCGAAAACAACGGACCTCAACTGACCACCGAAAATGACGACCGCATCACTTCCATTGGTAAAACAATTCGCAAATACAGAATTGATGAACTACCTCAATTTATCAATGTAATAAAAGGTGAGATGAGCATTGTTGGTCCCCGTGCCGAACGAAAATATTTTGCCGACCGCATTGTGCAGATAGCTCCTCATTACCGCCATGTTTTTAAAGTGCAGCCCGGTATAACTTCCCTTGGCATGGTAAAATACGGCTATGCTTCTACGGTAGATGAAATGGTAAAACGTTTAAAATACGACATCATCTACATTGAAAACATGAGCATTGCACTCGACTTCAAGATTATGATTTATACCGTGCTTACAGTTATTTACGGTAGAGGAAAATAACGGGGGTTCCCACTCGCAACCCCGATAGCTATCGCGGGCGTGGTCGGGTCATCCCTGCCCGTCCGGTCAGGCGGGGCTGCA
>JBKJJB010000344.1:0-5252 GCA_046598235.1 Chitinophagales bacterium | reverse complement strand
GGTTTCGGAGGCGCGGATATTGCTGCCCCAGGTGTTCATTCGCTTGCCTATCTGTTTAGCATCTTTAAAAAACCGCTCTATGCCTTTTGCCTCGTGCGGAAAATCTTTTTGCAGTTGGTGTTTTAAATCATCGGGTGTATTGGTGAGCAGATAATCGTGGCGGTCACCGGTGAAACGTTTAATTCTTTGTTGTTGGGTTACCTTGGGGTAATCGGTGCCGATGGCTTCGAAAACCGTATGCATGATGCCACCGGGGTTACATTGGTTAAGCCAATGCACAGCCGTATCGAACCGAAAGCGGTTGCGATGAAAGCCCGCTAAGTATCCACCCGGCTGATTGGCGGCATCGAGTACCACTACCGAATAGCCCGCTTTACTAAGTATGGCAGCCGCAGTTAAGCCCCCCATTCCTGCCCCTATTACTACTACATCGTAGCGGGGCTGTATATTTATTTTGCTCATGCCGTGAAATGCAAATAAGCTTAATAAACAGCAAAGTAGTTTAGATGTTTAGCGGGGCAGCACTGATTGAAGGTAGTTCTCTTTTCATCTCCCGACAAAATTTTGTTGTAAAAATTTTTGTCTTGCCCCTTCAAAGGGGAACTAATACCCCTTATGTAAAACGTGCTTCGCTTTGCCTGGGTGAATTTGGAGGAAAGGTTAGATTTGGCTGTTGGCAATGTTTCAATTCGTATGGAACTAAACATCAACAACCGTAAAACTTCCGACATCAATATTTTAGAACATAAAGCGGGCCGCGGACTGGTGGCGTTTGCATTGTATTTTGCCGAAGGTGCGCCTATTGGTTTTATCTGGTGGGCTATGCCTACGGTGCTTCGCCAGAATGGAGTAGAAATAGACCGTGTTACTTCCTTCACTGCCTTGCTAACCCTTCCGTGGGTGTTTAAGTTTTTATGGGCTCCGTTGGTTGATGTTTTTCGTTCTACGCGGTTTGGTTTTACCAAGTGGATTGCCGGGTCGCAATTAATGATGTGCCTTACTTTACTGCCGCTGGTATTCATTCCCCTTGCGGGCAACGTAACGTGGTGGGTTATTTTGCTGCTGCTGCATTCGCTCTGCGCAGCCACGCAGGATGTATCGGTGGATGCCTTGGTGATTAATGTAGTAGCCAAACACGAAAAAGGTATGCTGAACGGATATATGCAGGCGGGCATGCTTACGGGCAGAAGTATTTTTGGCGGGGCTGCGCTTGTTTTAATTCCGAAAATCGGATTGCCTGTAACTATTGCACTGATGATAGCTGCCATTTTAAGCAGTATGCTGTTGCTCTTTTTTATAAAAGAACCTGAAACAGGAATGGCAGAGAAAGAGAAGTTGCAGAATTTTAAAAGTAACCTGTTGCAAACTTTCAGCAATAAACAAACCTGGCTCACTATTGCTTTTGCGCTGACTGCCGCAGCGGCTTTCGAAGCAGCGGGTGGAATGAGCGGTGCTTTCTTAACCGATAAGGGCTTAGCTATGGAATCCATTGGATATTTCTTTGGTGTACCGGTAGTGGTGGCCATGTTGCTGGGCGGGCTGGCAGGCGGTTTTTTATCCGACAAAATGAGCAGAAAAAAGTCGGTTGCTGTATTTCTTCTTGGTGTGGTGGTGTTTATTGGTGCTGTTTCTGTTCTTGGCATTGTGCATCCCGATGCCCCGGCTTTTGTATGGATGGCGTTGTTGGCTGGCATGTATTTTTTTACCGGCATGTTTACCGCTGCTTCTTACGCTTTATTTATGGATGTAACCAATCCAAAAGTAGGAGCCACAGAGTTTAGCACATTTATGGCGGCTACAAATGGCTGCGAATCGTGGGTAGTTTGGTCAGCCGGAATGTTGGCAGCATCGCAAGGTTACAGTGTTGCTTTTTCGGTAATGTGTTTGGTTTCCTTGTTTAGTTTATTCTTCTTAAAGAAGATGAAGGATTAGTCGCTTTATCCTCTATTATTTTTAGAGTTATTAAAACATATTTGCCCCTTATTTTAAAATTCGAAATAGAAAGAGTATAAATCAAATAGGTATGAAACACATAAAAGTAAGAAGGTTGCGCCCCGAAGATTACGAGGCAGTGGTTGAAATTCAGTTGCAATGTTTTCCGGGTATGAAACCCTGGTCACTTGAACAATTTAATAGTCTGGTGAAAACATTCAGAGAGGGGCAGATAGGAGTGGAATACGATGGCAAATTAGTTGCTTCTTCCAGCAGTCTCATCCTCAATTTCGATAATTATTCTGAAACGCAATCGTGGAATGAACTTACTGCTAACGGAATGATAACCAATCATGACCCGCTGGGTGAAACACTATACGGCATTGAAATAATGGTGCTGCCGGAATTCAGGGCTATGAAGCTGGCACGAAGGTTATATGAAGCAAGGCAGAAATTAGTGAAGGAAAAAAACCTGAAACGGATTTATATTGGCGGGCGCATACCCAACTATCATAAATATGCCGACAAATTTTCAGCCACTCAATATGTAGAAAAGGTAATAGACAGGAAAGTGTACGACCCTGTGCTTACCGCGCAAATTGCAAACGGGTTTACTATTAAAAGACTTTTACCTGATTACTTTCCAAAGGACACGGAATCGTGCGGCTATGCCACCTTTTTGGAATGGACCAACTTAACTTATACGGGCGACTTACTTAGGAAAAAGCGCAGCCGCTACGTGCGCGCCTGTGCCGTGCAGTATAAAATGCGGACGATAAATAACTTCGAAGACTTTGCCCGCAACTGCGAATATTTTGTGGATGTAGCTTCCGATTACCGAGGGGATATAGTGCTATTTCCGGAGATGATTACCATGCAATTGCTCTCCTTCATGCCCAACGTAGCTCCGGGTAAGGCGGTGCGTGACCTTCATCAGTTTACAGCGCAGTATGAGGAACTCTTCACAAGAATGGCAATAAAATATAATATCAATATTATTGGCGGCTCGCACTTTGTTATCGAAAATGACGATTTATATAATGTATCCTATCTGTTTCAGCGCAATGGAACCATCGGGCGGCAGTATAAAATACATATTACTCCACACGAAAAAAAGTGGTGGGGCGTTAAACCGGGCAACACGGTAGAAGTGTTTGATACAGATATCGGTAAAATCTCCATTCACATTTGCTACGATGTTGAGTTTCCGGAACTTTCGAGAATAGCGGTAAGCAAAGGGGCGCAAATTATATTTGTGCCTTTTAATACCGATGAAAGGCGCGGATACCTTCGCGTGCGATACTGTTCGCAGGCACGTGCCATTGAAAATCAGGTTTACATGGTAATTGCCGGTTGTGTAGGCAATTTACCGCAGGTGGAAAACTTAGACATTCATTTTGCCCAGTCTGCCATTTTCACCCCATCCGATGTTGAGTTTCATCGCGAGGCAATTGCTACTGAAGCACCTATCAATTCCGAAACCATCATTTTTCAGGATTTAGATTTAAACCTGATCATGCGAAACAGAGAGTTTGGAAGTGTTCAGACCTGGAAAGACAGAAGAACGGATTTATACACCATCAAATACCACGAGAAGGGCAAGCAGTTTAATGTTTAACCGATGGACATAAGGATTCAGTGGGGTTATTTTTTATGCGCTCTTACCATCTCTCTTCTTCCCGGTGGGCCGGGAATTTTTTCAAGGGTGAAGCCCGCTTCCTTCATGGCTTTTTGAATAACCACTTTCGAGCTGTAGGTAACCAGTACTCCGTTTGGTTCAAGCGCATCAAACATCTTCTTAAAAATTTCTGCGCTCCATATTTCGGGTTGGTGAGTGAAGGCGAAGGCATCGAAATAAATGAGCGAGTAGTAAGTAGTTAGTGGCGAGTGGTTAAATACAGAATCAGAGATTTTGGTGAAGGAGAAGTGAGGAGTGATTTGGTGGGTTTCGTTCCAGCGGACGAGGTGCATGGAATGGTAAGGTCCGTAGCAGAATTTGTAGCCTAATATATCGGTGTAGTTAAGCGCCTTGATTGTTTCAATAGGAACGGGATGCCGTTCGATAGTGGTGTAATCAATTTTGATATTGCGCTTTTCTGCTTCGAGCATGGTGAGCAGGGCATTGAGCCCGGTACCGAAGCCCATTTCAAAACACCTAACAGCCACCCCATTACCCCCTACCCCATCCGTCCTGCGGACACCTTCCCCTAAAGGGGAAGGAAAATACAGCCCCTCTTCTTTGGATGTGGTGTTAAGAATAAAATCCAATCCTTCTTTAATGAAAACGTGTTTGCTTTCTTCAATGGCTCCGTGGCGGGAGTGATAGACTTCGTTGAACTGTTCGGAGAATAAAGTGTGGCTGCCGTCCTTAGTGGTAATTATCTGCATTTACTGAACTACTAATTTCTGAACCTGGTTGCCTGTCCGGATAAAATAAATTCCTTTTTCCCAGTTGGCAGTTGACAGTTCGTAGTTGGCAAAACATTTCGTTTCAAAGATTTTATTTCCAAGCACATCAAAAATTTCTATTGTCCGTTTTCCGTAAACTGCAAATTGCAAACTACAAATTTCTCCCGCAGGGTTCGGATATATTTTCATATCCTCTTCACTCACTTCCCCAATTTTGTTAGGAAGATTTGATTTCCATTCATTAAATAAAGTTTGAAGGGAATCAATTGGGCTTATGCCGTAGGGGCGGCTCTTAACTACAAGATGAAGATACAACGCAGTATCAGTATCGGTTGGCTTAGCCACACGAATAAAAGCTGATTTAGAAGGCACTCCTTCATTCAAACATCTGGAATCGGCACCGGCAACATTCGCACCCTGAAGGCAAGCCATCAATCTTTCGGCAAGAGTTCCGCTGGTATTCAGAAAGTTCCATTCCATTGAATCAAGTATCGCTTGATTCAGCAAAATATTTCCCTGTATGGAGTAGTAAGAACCGAGGTTGTGATTTTTATAATCGTAGCAATTGGCTCCTGTAAAAGCGCCCGCCTGCGGACGACCCAGTGTATCGAACCTTGCAATACCATACTGACGTATGGTAGAGTCGCCATCCCAATCGGATAAATTTACCTCACTCAAAATCTCCTGCGGACTATAAGGCAGCAACATCCAACCATGCAGATTATTTTGATTGTATTGATTCCACAAAGCCTGTGTATGTGCCGCGCCAATACCGGGGAGCACATCGGAAATTATCAGCGCTCCCTGCGGTGGATTTGGTGCCTGTAAACAAGTTGCACCTGCGCTGCCCACTTCGCCTGTTGCTGAATCAACCGCTACAATTGAAAAGGTATCTTGCGCTTTGATAGTAT
>JBKJJB010000310.1:0-23375 GCA_046598235.1 Chitinophagales bacterium | reverse complement strand
CCTAATCTTTCAGATGGAGAGCGATATAAATGGGTTGAGTTTCATAAATGGAAATTGCAATTTGAATGGTATACGCCTATCTGGAAAAACTTAGTTTTCAAGGCTTCGGCTAACATGGGATTCCTCGGCTTGTACAACAAGCGAGTGGGCTACTCTCCATTTGAGCGTGTTGAATTTGGAGGTGATGGTTTGAGTAATCTGAATCAGGGAAGTCAGTTGGGTCGCGATATCGTTTCTTTCCGTGGTTATAAAGAAGTAGTGACTCCTCCGGGAGGTGCTCCTATTTATAACAAGTTTTCTATGGAGTTGCGCTATCCTATTTCGCTCAATCAATCAGCCACTATTTATGCTTTAATATTTGCCGATGCCGGTAATTACTGGACGGGCATCAAACAATATAGACCTTACGACTTAGCTCGTTCTGCCGGTGTTGGTGTGCGCGTATTCTTACCTATGTTTGGTTTGCTTGGTTTCGATTATGGTTTCGGATTCGACAGAGATAAATTTGGTTTAGCTCCACAAGCGGGAAAAAACATCTTTGCCAAGTACGGAAGTTTCAGAATTATCTTAGGCCGCGAACCGGATTGATGAAGCGATAAACGTTAGGATTTGTGAAAATTACAAACTGTAAATTTACTTTGGCAACGTAATTGGTCTTAATGAAAAAATCATACAATATGAAAAAACAAACCGCAAAAAATAGAATTAGTATTAAAGCCCCCTTCGGGGGTTTGGGGGTGGCTGTTCTGCTTCTAATGATGAGCGCAACAACCTATGCACAGAAATTCGCATTCGTTGATATGGATTATATCCTCGGCAAAATGCCTACTTACACCGAAGCACAAAAACAATTAGACAAAGTAGCGGACGGCTGGCAAAAGGATGTAGAAGCTAAAATGAAGAATGTAGATGAAATGTATAAGCAGTTTCAGGCAGAGCAGGTTTTAATGACCGAGCCTATGAAGCAGCAAAAAATAAAAGAAATTGAGGCAAAAGAAAAAGAAGTGAAAGAATTTCAGAAAGCGAAATTCGGACCGAGCGGAGAATTATTCAAGAAACGTCAGGAATTGGTAAAGCCCATTCAGGATAAAATTTACAACGAAGTGTCAAAGTATGCAATAGCTAAAGGATTCGATTTCATTTTCGACCGCTCAAGCGGACCAACTATGTTATATGCAGGCGATCGTCACAATAAGAGCGATGATATTCTTTCTGCATTGGGCATTTCCAACAAATGAGCGAGCAACTAATCAATTCGGCTAAAAATCTATCTTTGCGCGCGTTTATGAAAAAAGCAGGGGTTATTGCCCTTTTATCGTTCTTTATTTTTACCAAAAATATCTTTGCTCAGCAAAAATACGGTCATATCAACTCGAATGACATTTTGGAAGTAATGCCCGAATACAAGCAACTGAATGCCACGCTGGATAACAAACGGAATCAATACACCGTTCAGTTGCAAACTATGTATAAGGATTATGAGCAAAAGATGAAAGAGGTGAATGACTACGGTGCAGCCATGATGGAAGCAGTAAGAGAAGAACGGCTTAAGGAAATTGAAGACCTGAAGCAACGAATAACTGCCTTTCAGGAAAATGCGGATACAGAGATTCAGAAACTACAATCGAAATTGATGAAGCCGCTGAACGATAAGTATTTGAAAATAGTGCAGGCAGTAGCAAAGGAAAACGGATACGCGTATGTATTTGACCTTGCATCCGGCTCGGTAGTTTACCATCCCGAAAACAACGGAGATGTAACTGAGTTGGTAAAAAAGAAAATGGGAATTAATTGAAATTAGTAAGTAGAATACAAATACAGATTTAAAAACAAAAACAAAACAGAAATGAAGAAAACAACCCTGGTACTTATTGCAGCAGTGTTCATGATTATGGGAACCGCACAGGCGCAGCAAAAGATTGGTCACATTAACTCTATTGAGGTATTGCAGGCTATGCCTGAATTCAAGACGATGCAGGACGACCTTCAAAAACAAAAGGATGCATACACCAAGGCACTCGAAAGTATGTATGGCGATTACGAAAAAAAGCAAAGATCACTTCAGGCTTTGAGCAACGATAAATCAACACCTGATGCAATTCTGGAATCGCAAATTCAGGAGTTGCAGGACTTGCAAAAAAGAATTCAGGATTTTGAAGCAAAGGTGAATGACGAGCTTCAAAAACTTCAACAGGAAAAATTAAAGCCTATCAACGACAAGTATCTAAAGGCAGTAAAAGAAGTCGCCACTGCAAACGCTTACTCTTATGTATTGGATATTGTTTCGGGTGCATTAGCGTTCTATCCTGAAGGAGCAAATGACGTTACTGATTTAGTAATGAAGAAACTCGGCATTACAGCATTACCTCAAACACCGGCAAACGGTGCTACTAAAACAGGAACCACTTCGCCTAAATAGGTTAACACATAAATGAAAACCGGTAATCAACAACCTATCGGAATTTTTGATTCAGGCATTGGCGGCTTAACGGTCGCCAATGCTGTTTCTAAGCTATTGCCAAACGAGCAAATCGTTTATTTTGGCGACACTGCTCACGTTCCTTATGGCGATAAATCAAAAGAACTTATCCGTTCTTATGCTTCCACCATTACCGATTTTCTTTTGAATCAGAAAAAATGTAAAGCCGTAGTTATTGCTTGTAACACCGCTTCGGCTGCAGCGTATGAGTGGCTACGCGATACTTACAAAGGAGTAGTGCCTGTAATAAATGTGATTGACCCGATGATTGAAGCTGTGATTGCTGATGACACCATTAAAAAAGTTGGAGTGATTGCCACCAAAACAACTATTGCTTCGGGTGTTTATCGCGAGAAGTTTTCAAGGCGAAAGCCAACGCTTGAATATACGGAATTGGCAACTCCTCTTTTGGCGTCTATGATTGAAGAGGGATATTATAATGACAATATCAGCCATGCGGTTTTAGAAAGTTATTTATCGAACGAAGTGTTGAATGGGATAGATGCGCTGGTTTTGGCTTGCACCCATTACCCACTTATTAAGAATGAGATAAATGCGTATTATAAACACAAAGTAAAAGTGTTCGATTCAGCCGAAGTGGTAGCGGCTAAGTTGAAATGGATTTTAGAGAAAGAAAACTTAACTGCCGATAGCAAAATGGGGAATGATATATTTTATGTTTCTGATTACACCGAGTCGTTTAAACGAACCACTCATATCTTTTATGGCAAGGAAGTTCATTTAGAATATTATAACATTTGGAAAGGGCAATAAAACCTATCCGTTTAAATTGTTGTCTTATCTTTGGAAATCATTTTTTATCCTATGAAAAAAATACTATTCGCATCCATCCTTTCGCTTTTCGTGTTTCAGCTTTCGTTTGCCGAGGGCATTGATTTTGTACACGAAAAAACCTTTCAGGAAATTCTGGATATGGCGAAAGCGCAGAACAAACTTGTATTTGTAGATTGCTATACGGTGTGGTGTGGTCCTTGCAAACGTTTATCGGCTGCTGTTTTTCCTGATAAAGCAGTGGGAGAATTTTTCAATGCCAACTTCATCAATGCTAAGATAGATATGGAAAAAGAAGAAGGACCAAGCATTGCAGGCAAATACGGCATTCGCGCTTATCCTACTTTGCTTTGGTTAGATGGCGATGGCAATGTGGTATTTAAACAAGTGGGCGGTCTCGATCCGGAGGGCTTAATCGAAAAAGGTAGAAAAGCTATTGACCCTTCACCCGGAATTTTGGCGGGTATGCGAACCGAATACGCAGGTGGCAAAAATGATGCTGGTTTTCTTTCCGATTTTTTGAACAAGCTGAGCACAGCAGGAGAAAAGTATGATGATATTTTTAAGGAATATCTCGATAAGCTAACACCAAAAGAATTGAGCGACCCTAAACATGCCAAAACAATTTTCACCCTAACCAACCATTTAAAATCGCCTGGATTAGATTATGTAATGCACAACAAAGACTCTTACGTAAAATTGGTAACGGAGGAGGCTTTTAATCAAAAGATAAATCAGATTGCCGCTAAGGCGGTTGATGAAGCTCCGAAAGCTGAAGACAAAGCTTTATTCGAAGCTGCGCTTGACTTGCTTAAAACCAACAAAGCTCCTGATGCCAGTGAAAAAACATTGAAACTTTCTCTTGACTATTATCCGCATGTAAATGACTGGGGTAACTACGACAAAACCGCCACTCAATACATTAAGAAACATGCTGCAAAGAGTGCTTCAGTTTTAAATGAAGTAGCGTGGAATTATTTTTTGAACATTAACGATAATGCGCTGCTGCAAAAGGCCAGCAAATGGGCTTACGAAGCGGTGAACACCGATAACAAATACACCTACAATCTTACCTACGCCTATCTTCTTTACAAACAGAATAATTATAAAGAAGCTGAACGCGCTTGCGACTATGCCATCATTCGTGCTAACGAAGAAAATGTGCAACCATCTTCTGCCAACGCGTTAAAAGATGCGATTAAGAAATCGCTGGTGAAGAGTAATTAAGTTTAAAGACATCCGAAGTTTTAGAAACTTCGGATGTCTTCTTTAGAGAATTTTTTTCGATATTGCCTCTCTAAATCATCTGCCATGAGCACCGAAAAAGCTTACACCACCTTTTGGGATTTCTATCCTTACTATCTAACCGAACATGCACGCCCCATCAACCGCGCCATGCATTTTGTGGGAACCACATTAGTTATTGCTTGTTTTATAGCAGGTATTGTTCTGCGCGATTGGCGGTTCTTTGCTCCCATCCTTCTTTTCGGTTATGGCTTTGCATGGGTAGGGCATTTTATGCTAGAAAAAAACAGACCCGCTACTTTCAAATATCCTTTCTACTCGCTCGCTTCCGATTTTGTAATGTATTACCACACCCTTACCTTGCAGATAAACGAAAAGGTAGACGAAGCACACAAAACCATTGGTGTGGCAAACAAGTGGAAGTAGTCCGAAACAACTCGGGCACACGAAAAAATAAGCAGCAGTAAACAGCAGCAGTAGGCACTGCTGCTGCCTCCTGCCGCTGTTTACTTTTATTTTCTAAAAACCGATTACCTTTAAACAATGAATCTACAGAAATTAGAAAAGCAAACCCACGAAGCCATTGATTATTGGATTGACGAATACAAGCGATACGACTTCGATAAAATCACATCGCAACCGGCAGAAAACTCATGGAGTTTAGGGCAAGTAGGCATTCACCTATGGATGAGTGCTAAAGGTTTCTTTTTTAAGAATGCAGAAAAATGTTTGAGCAAAGAGGGAACAGAGAGAGGGAAGGGTAAGAAGTTTGCAGCACATCTCATTTTTACGTTGCGTACATTGCCTCCTGTGCAATACGAAATGCCCAAACAAGTAGCGGTAGTTCCCAAACAACCCGAATCGAAAGAGCAACTTATTGCCAAGCTCGAAGAAATTAAACAAACCGCCAGCACCTACATTAAGCGCATTCCCGAAAGCGACCCTGAACTTAAAATCAAACATCCTTTTCTTGGCTGGCTCAATACCGCTGAATGGATTGAACTCTGCAATATTCACTTCCGCCATCACATGCGGCAGAAGAAGCGCATTGAGAAACATTTCGGCTGGAGGTAAAATTTACATTTACTCAAATCGTTTACTTTAGCGCACTCAAAATTTAGATGTGATTTTTTTACGATTTGCTGTAGCCGCTGCTCTCCTTTTATCTTCCTTAGCTTCTTTCCCACAGTCCGATGAAAAATGGACCTTGGAAAAATGTATTGACTACGCGCTCAAGAACAATATTCAAATTAGGCAGGCGCAGGCAGCAGTGGGAATTTCTACTAATGAAAACCTTCAAAGCAAACTCAATCTGTTGCCTTCTTTTGACGGCAACATTAATTTCAGCAATAACTTCGGCAATGGTTTCAATCCGCAAACCTATAGTTTTGCTCAAGGGACTTCGCAATCTGCACAGGCATCTTTGCAGGGAACGCTACCCGTGTTTACCGGTTTGCAGCAAATGTTCAATATAGAACGAACGAAGTACGAGTTGCTGGCTTCCAAATTTGATTATGAAAACTCGCAGCGCACTATTGCGCTTTCCATAGCATCCACGTACCTGCAAGTGCTTTTGAATAAAGAGATATTGAAAGTAGCCGAAAAACAAAAAACACTTACCGAATCGCAAAAGACGAATGTAACGGCAAGAATAAAATCGGGTTCACTTCCCGAAATATCCGGCTTTGAAGTAGAATCGCAGTTAGCCCGCGATGAAGCAAACGTAGTGGCGGCTCAAAATGCAGTTGACCTCGGCTTGTTGGCATTGCGCCAACTTCTTCAAATTAAAGAGGAAAAATTTGACATTGAAGATCCGGAAGTGAAGTTTGAAAATGTTGAAGATGTGGCAGCTATCTCGGCACAATCAGTTTATCAATTTGCGCTTGGCAACCAGCCAAGTATAAAAAGTGCCGAAGCGAGAGTGAAAAGTGCTGATGCTTCGCGCAAAATATCTATCGGTGCATTAAGCCCCACCCTTGCCGTATTCGGAACATTAAGTTCGGGTTACTTCAGTCAGGATAGAAAATATTCCATATCCTACGATACTATCTTGGGCTTTTCCATCCCTCGTCAAAACGATTTAGGACCAAAACCATTTAATCAAAGTTTAAGTGATAATTTCAGACAGGCAGTAGGAATAAGTTTAAATGTGCCATTGTTTAGCAAGTGGCAACGCGTTACAAATATTCAAAATGCAAAGCTGCAAATGCAGATTCGCGAATTGCAATTAGAAGGATCAAAGAATCAACTTAGATCAGATATTGAACTGGCATACACCAATGCAAAGGCGGCTGTGCAAAGCTATGCGGCAAATAAAAAAAGCACGGAAGCAGCCGATAAATCTTTCAACGCTTTTGAAAAAAGATACACTGCCGGAATGCTTGGCAACTATGAATTGCAACAATCAAAAAATAGTTTGGCAATTGCCGAATCGGAAATGATAAAAGCAAAATACACGTATGTTTTCCGTTTAAAGGTGCTTGATTTTTATCAAGGCAAACCACTTAAGTTGAGCGAATAGTTAACAGGAATAAAAAACATCATGAAGACTAACAGAATTTTAATCGGATTAGGAATAACACTTGCTGTTCTTCTTGCAGTTGCTTTAATAGGAAAAAAAATGGGGTGGTTCGGCAACGGTGATGTGAAGGAAGTAGTAGTAGAAAAAGTAATAAAGCGTTCTTTGATTGAAACAGTAACTGCCAGCGGAAAGATAAATCCCCAAACAGAAATAAAATTAAGCTCCGAAGTTTCGGGCGAAGTAATTGAGTTGAATGTGGTGGAAGGCGATTCGGTTAAAAAAGGGAAGCTGATGGCAGTTGTTAATCCTGACATTTACGAAGCTATAGTTACGCAGGCATCGGCAAGTGTTAATCAGTTTAAAGCAAACCTGGCAAGTGCAAGAGCCAGTTCCATTCAAGCAAAAGCAAGTTTTGAGCAGGGGAAAAGAAATTTTGAAAGGAATAAACAACTGCACAGCGACAAGGTAATTTCCGATGCAGAATTCGAAGCAGCAAAACTTCAACTTGACCAGACAACTGCAAATTTTGAAACTGCACAAGAACAAGTAAATGCCGCATCATTCAGTGTAAGTAGTGCCCAAGCACAGTTAAAACAGGCAACTGATAATTTAAGAAAGACAAAAATTTATGCTCCGATTGATGGCATCATCTCTCTGGTTAATGTAAAGCTTGGTGAGCGGGTAGTAGGAACCGCGCAAATGGCGGGGACTGAAATTATTCGCGTTGCCGACTTAGAAAACATGCAGGCAGAAGTAGATGTAAACGAAAATGATGTGCTGCGAATTTCAGTAGGCGACACGGCCGTAATTGAAGTTGATGCTTATCTCAACAAAAAATTCAAAGGCGTAGTTACACAGGTTTCTTATTCTGCCACTAATACAATCAATCAGGTAATCAGCACTTCGCAGGCAACTAATTTTACAGTAAAAATGAAATTGCTGAAAGAGTCTTACACGGATTTGATTAAACCCGAACTTGGTAAAAGATTTCCTTTTCGTCCGGGCATGAGTACTACAGTTGACATTAAAACAGATTCGCGCAATAATATTATTACCGTTCCTATTCAATCGGTAACTACCCGCGAGGAGAAAGACCTAAAGCAAAAAGATGAGGATTATGCAAAAACAGTAAAGGCAACTAAAGCGGCAACGGAGGATAAAAAGGAGATAAAAGAAATTGTGTTTGTGATAGAAGAAGGAAAAGCCAAAGCCAAGGAAGTGAAAACCGGCATTCAGGATGCGAGCTATATTGAAATTATTTCAGGTTTAAATGAAGGAGAATCTATAGTGAAAGCTCCCTTCAAACTTATCTCCAAAACTTTAGAGGATGGTAGTGCAGTTAAGGTGGTAGATGAAAAAGATTTATTTAAAGATCAGAAAGAACCGGTGGAATAAAGAGGCGGTTTTCTATTGGTTCGCATTTTCAACTTCCAGTTTCTTTAGTGCATTCATAGCAGCATTTTGTTCCGCTATTTTTTTGCTGAAGCCCTCTCCGCGCGAAATTGTTTTTCCGCCAATTTCAAGGTCAATAATGAAATACGCTCTGCGGTTTCGCGCTTTTTCCTCAACTACTTTAAAATCTATATTCTTTCCTTCCCTTTGCACGTAATGGAAAATCTGACTTTTGTAATCGGAGTTAGTCTGTTCTAGGATGTCTACATCAATCAGATTCTGTAAAACTCTTTTAAGCAAAAATTTTTTTGTTTTATCAAACCCCACATCCAAATAAACCGCTCCTACCAATGCCTCAAAAGTATTCCCTGCTAAATCTTTCGATACATCGTTTATGCTTTTACGATTCACCTTCAGGTAATCAAGCAATCCCAACTTCGCGCCTACTTCATTTAGCGATTTACGGTTTACAATTTTCGAACGTAACTCGGTCATAAATCCCTCTTCTTTATAAGGATATTTTTTAAAAAGGTATTCGCAAACTATAGCGTCAAGAATTGCATCGCCTAATAATTCCAACCGTTCGTTATTCTCTTTCGGCTCTGTAAATCTCGAACGGTGCTGAAAAACCTGTTTGTAAATCTTAAGGTTAGAGGGGGTAATGCCTGTAATACCTTTAAGGTAAGAAGAGAGTTCTTTATCTGAAGAAAGAAAAGTGTTATAGAATTTCCGAATCAATTGCCCGAAGGTTACAGATATGCAAGTTATAAGTTCCTGAAAAGAAAGTGAATTTACTTTTCAAACTTTTTAAAAATCACGGTTGCATTATGTCCGCCAAACCCAAATCCATTACTCATAGCAACATTTACTGTTCGGTTTTGCGGCTTATTAAAAGTAAGATTGAACTGCGGATCAATATCGGGGTCGTCCGTAAAGTGGTTGATAGTAGGAGGCACTACATCTTCTTTTACAGCCATAATACTTGCAATGGCTTCCACCGCACCTGCTGCTCCGAGCAAGTGACCGGTCATTGATTTTGTAGAAGAGATATTCAGTTTGTAAGCATGTTCACCAAAAACTTTTTTGATAGCTTTTAATTCTGCTATGTCACCTAGTGGAGTAGAAGTTCCGTGAACATTGATATAGTCAACATCCGTAGCTTTCAGGTTTGCATATTCCAACGCATTATCCATTACCAACACAGCGCCCAACCCTTCGGGGTGAGGAGCAGTAAGGTGATGTGCATCGGCACTCATTCCTCCGCCAACCATTTCACAATAAATTTTTGCTCCACGCGCAAGTGCATGTTCCATTTCTTCTAAAACAATTGCTCCTGCTCCTTCGCCCATCACAAAACCATCGCGGTCTTTATCGAAAGGTCGTGAAGCAGTTTCAGGTGAATCGTTTCGCACACTCATAGCGCGCATAGCATTAAATCCGCCAACGCCACCTTCACTAATGGGCGCTTCTGAACCTCCGGCAACTATTGCATTACATCTTCCAAGTCGAATTGAATCGTAAGCATTTATCAAAGCAATATTGGTAGAGGCGCAGGCAGCAACAGTAGCATAATTAGGTCCTCGCAAACCCCAACGCATGGAGATATGACCTGCCGCAATATCAATAATCATTTTAGGAATAAAGAAGGGATTGAATCGCGGAGTTTCATTCAAAGCCAAATTTGTAATTTCCTCAATAAAAACATCCAATCCGCCAATACCCGATGCCCAAATTACTCCTACTTTATCTCTGTCCACTCCTTTGGCATCCAGCCCCGAATCTTTAATTGCTTCATCGCTGCTTACAACAGCAAACTGAGCAAAGCGGTCAAATCGCTTCACCTCTTTTTTATCAATAAAATTAGTGGGGTCGAAGTTCTTTACCTCACAGGCAAACTTTGTTTTATACTTCTCCGGGTTAAACCGCGTAATAGTTGCGGCACCGCTTACTCCTTGAAGCAAGCCGCTCCAAAATTCGGGAACTGTATTGCCGATAGGAGTTAAAGCCCCCATGCCCGTTACTACTACTCTTTTCAGTTTCATGTATAAAAAAAGGTGGCAGATTCATCATCTGCCACCTTCCGTTTTTCTTCTGTTATTACTTGCTTATTGTTTTTTCGAGGTATTCGATGGCTTGTCCTACGGTGCCAATATTCTCCGCCTGTTCATCGGGAATTGAAATATTAAATTCCTTTTCGAACTCCATAATCAATTCAACCGTGTCTAAGGAGTCGGCTCCCAGGTCATTCGTAAAACTTGCTTCCGGTGTCACCTGGCTTTCTTCAACTCCCAGCTTATCAACGATAATTTTCTTTACTCTTTCTGCGATGTTTGACATGTGTTTAGGGTTTAAATGTGGTGCGAAAGTAAAAACATCTTGCCCTTTGACAAAAAATTATTTTGGGCATAAGCAGCAAGCATTTCTAAGGTGCTTTTTCATGTATTCTACCACAATAATGAGTCATACTTGCTATATTCTTAGTTATTCTATTATCTTCGCGCCCTTATTTAAAAACGTCATCACGAACGATGGCGGGATATCTGGTTCTGCGCTGATAATTAAATTATCACTTCTTTCCGAAAGCTTTCGGAATTCTTTCTCAGATGGCTCTCTTGCGTTCAAACTGACACAAAACAATTTATTAATGGAAATGACCAAATTCCGCGAGCTCGGATTGAGCGAAAACGTACTTAATGCGTTAGCGAAAAAAGGATGGGAGCAACCATCGCCTATTCAGGAAAAAACAATTCCGCTGTTGCTCAGCGGCTTAAAAGATATTGTAGGACAAGCACAAACCGGCACTGGAAAAACGGGCGCCTTCGGCTTACCGCTTATCGAAAAACTGGATGACAACAACCGCAATGTGCAGGCATTGGTGTTGTGCCCCACCCGCGAACTTGCGATACAGGTTGCGGAAGAAATTAACTCTTATAAAGGAGAAAAAAAGTTTGGTGTGTTGCCCGTTTATGGCGGACAAAGCTACCTGATTCAGGAGCGCGGTTTAAAGCGCGGTTCGCAGATTGTGGTGGGAACGCCCGGTCGTATCCGCGATTTGATTGACAAGAAAACCCTTCGCCTGGAACATGTTACGCACGTGGTGTTAGATGAAGCCGATGAAATGCTTAACATGGGTTTTGAAGAAGAAGTTCGTGAAATTCTGAAAACCATTCCTGCAGAAAGAAGAATGTTGTTGTTCAGTGCCACCATGCCTTCACAAATTCTTCGTTTGGCAAAAACCTTCATGAAAGAATACGACTTAATTGAAATGAAGAGTGAGCAAACAACAACTTCGCTCACTGAGCAAATTTATTTCGAGGTTCGCGAAAGTGAACGCTTCGAAGCGCTTTGCCGCATCGTTGATATTGAGCCCGATTTCTACGGCATTATTTTCTGCCGTACAAAAATTGAAACTGACCAAGTAGCGCATAAACTTAACGACAGAGGTTACGAAGCCGAAGCCATGCACGGTGATGTTTCGCAAAGTCAGCGCGAGTTGATTATCAAAAAATTTAAGGCGAAGAAAGCAACGATACTCGTAGCTACCGATGTAGCAGCGCGCGGTATTGATGTAAATGATTTAACGCACGTTATCAATTACAATTTACCGCAGGACCCTGAGGCGTATGTTCACCGAATAGGAAGAACAGGACGTGCCGGAAAGCAAGGAACTGCCATCACTTTTATTTCTCCTAATGAGTTACGCGAACTTCTGTTCATTCAGAAAATTGCACGCGCTACTATCAAGAAAGAGAAAGTGCCAACCGTGAAGGATGTAATTGAAATTCGCAGAAGCAAAATAAAAACCGACATCGTTGAGATGATTGATACCGGAGAGTATCAGGAATTTGTAGCCATGGCGCACGAACTGATTGACGAAGGTCAAACACCCGAGCGTGTGGTGGCAGCTTTGCTGAAATACACTTTCAAAGATGAGTTGAAAGAAGATGCGTATCGCGAAATAAGCGAGAGCAGAGGCAGCAGTGTGGATAGCAAAGGAACAGCCCGTTTGTTCGTTGCCCTTGGAAGAGAGCAGGGTTACAACCCGGCAACGCTCGCCAAGTTCCTGGAAGAAGAAGGAAGTATTAAACAAAGCGCCATCAAGGACATTAAGGTGTTCGATAAGTTTTCTTTCATCAGCGTAATGTTTATGGAAGCAGAACAACTGTTGGCAGTGTTCAGTAAAAATAAGGAAGGCAGAAAGCCGCTTATTACCAAAGCGAAAGACAGAGATAGCGGTGGAGGCGGAGGAAAACGTTTTGGCGGAGAACGCGCAGGCGGCCATCGCAATAATCTGAACGATGAAAGCAGAGAAAGAAGTTTTACAGAGAAGAGACCACACACCGAAAAGAAATCTTTTGGCGGTGAGCGTAAATCGTATGGTGGAGAAAGAGTTTCTGCCGATGGCAAAAAATCTTTTAGCCGCGAACGCAAACCGGTTGATAAATCTAGCTTTGATAAACCTTTCGAAAAGAAAGAGTTTGTAAAAAAGGAGTTCGTGAAAAAAGAGTTTGCTAGTGCAGAAACAACTTCTGATGCTAAACCGGTTCGTAAGCGCGAAAACAAGTTGACAGACTATTTAGAAAAGCCTGCTGCAACAGAAAAGCCGTCAAAGAAAAAAGGAGATTCATCGGTAGTAGATGAATTCATGAAAAAATTCGATGATGATTTGAGCTGGTAGGAGAAGTAACTTAAGACTTCCGAAGTTTTCAAAACTTCGGAAGTCTTTGAAATACAAAAGGCAGCGGGCGTAAGCTTGCTGCCTTTTTTGTTTTTATTCGCCTGAGATAGATTATGAAGCAATTTTTTCTTTGTATTTCATTTGTAATTTCAACTTCGCACTTTGTAATTGCCCAAATGCCCTGGTATCATCATACAACTATTTATCAAATCTACCCCCGCTCGTTTTACGATAGCAATGGCGATGGCATAGGAGATATTCAGGGAATTATTCAGAAATTGGATTACATCCAATCCATTGGATACGAAACTATTTGGTGTTCCCCTTTCTTCAAATCTCCCCAGCAGGATTTTGGTTACGATGTTTCCGACTACTGCGATATTGCTCGGGAATACGGAACATTAGCAGATGCTCAACAACTGATTGATGAAGTGCATAAACGCGGAATGAAAATTGTTTTTGACATGGTGATGAACCATACTTCAGTGGAGCACCCGTGGTTTATAGCAGATGTAAGACATAAGACAATAGACGATAGACAAAAGGATTTTTATATATGGAGTGATAAACCCAACAATTGGAAAAGCATGACGGGCGGAAGCGGCTGGCAGTATTCGCCCGAACGCAAGCAATATTATTGGGCAAGCTTTCTTCCATTTCAACCCGATTTAAATTATCGCAATCCGGAAGTTAAACAAGCCATGCTGGATAACGTTCGCTTTTGGCTGAAACGCGGTGTGGATGGTTTTCGACTGGACATCTTCAATGTAATTTATAAAGATTCGCTGCTGCGCGATAATCCGCTTTCGTGGAAAGCAGTGCCCGATGAAAAAAATCCGAATGGATTTTTTCAGCAATTCAAATACACTATCAATCAGCCGGAGAGCTTTGAGTTTGCAAAAGAACTGAGAAGCGTTTGCGATGAGTTTGGCGATAAAATGTTGTTGGGAGAAGTAAGCGGGAATCATGAAACGATTCGGAAATTTTCAGGCAAAGACAAAAATGACGGACTTGGTTTAGTATTTAACTTCGAAATGCTTCGGTTTAAATTCAAGGCAAAATATTTTCGTGAGTTAGTCGAAAACATTGAGAAAGATTTTCCTGACCCTTTTATGCCGGTGTATGTTTTCAGCAATCACGACAGACGCAGAAGCATAAAAAGGGCGAACAATGATGTGAAAAAGGCAAAGTTGCTTCATCTGTTTCAACTTACAGTGCGTGGTGTACCGTGCATGTATTATGGGGAGGAAATAGGAATGACTGATGCGCGCATTCCTTTCAAAAAAGGATTAGACCCTATTGCACAAAAGATGAGAAAAGTTCCGCGCTTTCTTTTCGATTGGGCAGGAGAAACACCTAACCGTGATGAGCTACGAACACCGATGCAATGGGACAACTCAAGACATGCAGGTTTTTCTGCTTCTGAAAAAACATGGCTGCCAGTGCATACTAATTTTACCGAAGTGAACGTTGAGAAAGAGAAGGGTAATGAAAATTCATTACTAAAATTGATTGTGAACGTTTTAAAAATCAGAAAAGATATGACAGCGATAGATTCAGGCTCATTAGAGTTTATAAACAAAGAAGACCTCCCTTCTAGTGTATTAGCTTACAAAAGAAAAGCGGGTTCAGAAGAAGTATTAGTAGTAATTAATTTTAAAAATCAGAAGAAAGAGTTTTCGATTTCAGGAAACTGGCAGCCCCTACTTGGGATAAACAAAGGCGATGTTATTCGTGATGGTAAAATTTATTTAGATAATCTTGGTGCCCTAGTTCTGAAAAACTTAAACTAAATGAGAATGAAAAATTTGATGACGATATTGTTTTCTGCAATTGCCATTTCTGCTTTTGCACAAGAAAACATTTACCTGCGCGGTTTTGTTTACGACAAAGACGCGAACAACGCTCCGCTATCTATGGCAGCTATTCAATTAAAGAATACCCAACTTGGTGGACTGGCTGACGACAACGGTTATTTTGAAATTCCTGTACCGAAAGTGAACTTGAAAGATTCATTGAAGGTATCGTATGTAGGCTATTCACCTCAATCCCTTTCCATCACACATTATAAAGAAGGTGACACTTTGCGCGTTTACGTTACTTCATCGGCTGAAACAAAACAGGATGTGGTAATTGTTGCCGAGAATGCGAAGGGTGTTTTGTTGAAAGCAATTCAGAATATGCGGAAAAACTTATTGTATGACTCTCTGATTGCAACCGGACTTTACCGGCAGTATCATAAAGAGAATGGCAAGTATGTTCGTTTGATAGAAGCAGATATAAGTGCAGCATTTAATTGCAAAAGCCCTTACAAATATTCTTTCCATGAATCGGTGCAGGTAAATCAGCAGCGCAGATCAAATAGTTTTGAAACCAATGGCGATGAACATGGCGACCACCTAGTTGATTTGCTTAAAGAAAATCCTTACAGCTACAACCGAAATAATTTTTTGGATGCGAAGAAACTTGGCTCTTATGCTCCAAAATTTTATAGTGAGGATTCGGAGGGGTATGTTATTAATTTGCGATATAAAGAAAGTAGCAGCGCAAAATTAGTGCAGGCAAAAGTTTGGGTGCAAAAAGAAACTTATGCTATAACAAGAATGGAAGTAGAGAAATTTCCTAACCCATATTATGTAAAATCACGCTATGCCAACGACAGCCGCTGGCAATTAGTAAATGAAAAAGATGTGATTGAAACAGCGAAAGTGAATAATAAGTATGTGGTTAGTTCGATTGAGCGTAGCTACAATCATCATGTGTTGAATCGCCAAACGGGCAATGTTGACTTTATAGTGGAAGAAGGATTCGAATTATATTTTGATGATTTCAATGCTGAAAATGTTACCGAAGATTTAGCCAAGGGAAATTTTACATCTTCAACTAATCTCTATACTTCTACCTATAAATACAATTCAAAGTTTTGGGATGGATACGATTTGTTAGATGAGTATCCTTTGCAAGAAGAGATTGAAAAAGATTTGGGGCAAGTGAAACCACTGTTAGAGCAGTTTAAAGAAAATGGAAAGTAGTTTTACCTCTTTCTATACTGCACATTATACTACAATTCACACTTTAATAGTTGGGAAACAGCGTACATAGGCGAGGTTATCTTGTCACTTTTGCAGCACAAGTTTTATACCTAGATGCTGCACACATTTCCTATCTTAAATATTTTGATTCATCAAATCGGCAAGTATGGAATATTTGCGTCCGTAATTTTCTTTTTCTCCTTTCCCAAGGCAACCACTCAAACCGAAGACTTCAGGATAAGTGCTATGGATGGCGAATTTACCATGGAGGTTTCACGGGAAAATCAGGAAGTGAGGATAATAATGCGTTTTAGAGATGTAACACAATACAGTTATGTGATGGTTGAAAAGACCGATGAACTTAAAAATGAATTCAGGCAGTGTGCTTATGTTGACGTTGATGAGGAGAATGCGAAAGATGGCGTTATTGAAAAGAGGGATAGATATCCGCGCATGTACAATACTTCTTTTTATCGGTTAAGAACAGTAACAAAAGAAGGAATTGAACGCACTTACCCGGCTGTTCGGCTTCCTGCAAAATCTCAATAATAAAACAGGTTCCTGTCTAATTTTTTTTGAGCGCAATCTTTTTATTTACGCGTTCTAAAGCAGCGGTCACTTCTGTCGTTATTAAGTTATACTCTTCAATTGTTTCTTTTGGTTCTGTCTTTTTCTTTTTCTCTTCAAACGATTTTGCAATTCGCTTTAAAGAACCTTTTGCTGCTCCGGTTAGAAAATGTTCATCGGTAGCCATTGCTTCTTCTTCAATAACTTTTATGCCGGGTAACACAACGTCTTTGTTCATTCGGGTAAGATAATTAGCGAAGTAATAAAACATCGAATACTTGCTGATGCCGTTTGAGTTACGCAACTTATTGGTAAAATAAGATTGATACAACGAATCGCCTTCTTTCGAATAAACATCAGCTACTGCGGAAAGAAGGTTGTTGTTCTTTTCATTTTCAAACAACTTGGCGGCTGTCATTGCCTTTTTAGAATCTACTTTATTCATTGCCTTTAGCGAAGCAGCTGCTACTTCATAAGAGCTATCGCCAATAGCTGTTTCGAAAAGAGTTAAGTAGGTTGATGCTGAAGATGCTTCGCTTAGTTTTTCAATAGCCGCTTTGCGCACCCAACTATTCGCATCCTCTTTTGCCAATTTTTCAAGCGCTGCATAAACAGAATCCGAATTTTCTTTCGGCACATCTAAATTCTCAATCGCATACTCGCGTATATGATATGCCTTATCGTTCATTGCGCTTATCAGCACTTCCCTTGCAGATGAAACAACTTTTTGTGTGTCAATTAATTTATCAATTGCCTCATATCGTTGAATATACAATGGTGTGTTCTTGTATTGAAATATATAGTTGTCAATTGTTTTGTTTTCCTTTTTCTCGCACAATACTATACGCTCCGCATCGGCATCTATCAAGTCAGGTTTGCCGTATGCCTGAAAAGAAAATGTCTGCGACTTTTTATTCAACACAACATTATATGAACTCACCACTTTGCCATACCATACATCAATTCTCATTGGCAATTGGTAGGTAAGCGGTTTTTCGGTGTTGTGTTTTTGCTCAATCTTCACATATACACTATCTGCATCATAGCTATAGTTAATATTAAGAACAGGATGACCCGAATTCAAAAACCATTGATTGAAAAACCAATTCAAATCTTTGCCCGTTACTTCTTCAAAAGCAAGACGGAGTTGATTTATCTCTACCGATTTAAACTGATTTGTTTTTAAATAAAGTTCCAGTGATTTGAAGAATGCATCATCGCCTATAATTTTACGCAAGTAATGAAGCAGCAAGCCGCCTTTCTCATAACTATGTCGGTCAAACATATCCTCCTGTGCTGCATAGTAAAAACGAATCAGATCAACATTTTTATTCTCCGCCTCATCTAAATATTTTTCATAGTTATCATACAGTTTAAAATCTGCATATTCTCTTCCGTATTTGTATTCATTCCATAAATATTCTCCGTAAGTAGCAAAGGATTCGTTGAGTGGAATGTTGCTCCAACTTTCGGCAGTAACCAAATCGCCAAACCATTGGTGAAACAACTCGTGCGAAATAATATCCTCGAAATTTTCATCCAACAATTCACGCGAATTTCGCTGAAGCAGTTCTGTAAAAAGCGATGCCGTGGTATTTTCCATAGCACCACTCACGTAATCGCGTACAACAACCTGTGCATATTTTTGCCACGGGTAATCAAAACCTAATTTTTGAGAAAAGAACTCAATCATCTGCGGTGTGTTACCAAAAATCTGTTTTGCGAAGGGGCCATACTCCTTTTCTACATAATAGCTTACCGGAATATCTCTCCATCGCTCATTGATAACAGAAAATTCTCCAACTGCTATCATTGCCAGATATGGCGCGTGTGGCAAATCCATTTTCCAGTAATCGGTTACCAAACTGTCGTTTACACTTACCGATGAAATTAAAGTGCCATTGCTCAGCGAAACATATTTTTTGAGGTGGGTGATGTAAATCTCATTGGTCATTTTCTGATTCGGCTTATCAATAGTAGGGAACCAGCAAGAGTTGGCTTCTGTTTCACCCTGAGTCCAGATCTGAATTGGTTTAGCTGAATCGGTTCCAAGCGGATTGATGAAATAGAGTCCCTTATCTTCCTCGATAGCTGCACTGCCACCAATTTTTCTTTCTTCCGGTTTAGCGGTATAATCAATATAAATTTTCAACTTTTCATCACGGGTATATTCCCGGTCAAGCTGAATTTTCAGTTTCACTGAATCATAACTGAACTGAAGTCCTTCTCGCGAATTTTCACCTGTAACCAAACTAACTTCCCGAATATCAAACTGCTTGGCATCAAGCACCAATTCGTGTTGAGAATAAAAATGTGGCTTGAGAGTAATAGTAGCTTTTCCAAAGAGGTATTGCTTTACATAGTCAAACTTCACTTCCAGCTTTGTATGAATCAAATCAAAATCTTTATCGGCTGATGCGCGATAAGGATTTTCGCGCGAGGCAATTACTTCAATTGTATCCAAATCTACTGTTACGCCATTTTTTGTTGCTTTTTTGGATGTTGAGCACGAAGCTACCAGCATCAAAAACCCAAGAGTAATTACCAAATGAAACCGCATCAGGAAAAGTTGTATTTTAAAAGTGCGTAAAGGTAGAAAAACGCGAATAGTGTTGATGGAGGGACACTATAGAGGATTTTGCTCTCAAAATAATTTCTAACTACCTTTGATACAAACAATAATTATGACTTACCTGCTTGAAATAGACGAGACAAAAGAATCAAAATCTTTGCTGGAGCATTTGAAAACGCTGAAATATGTGCGCATAAAAAAAGCAGGCAGAAACTTCCAAACCGAAGATGAAATCATACGTGAAATACGCATATCTGAAATGAGCGGAAAGATAAAATGGGCAGCTGCTAAAAAGCAAATTGCTTCATGGCAAAACTAATTTCAGGCATACATAATTATTGTGACCGATGGTGCGAGCGTTGCGCTTTTGTACAGCGTTGTGCTGTAGGTATAGAAGATTTAAAGCTAACCGATAAGCAGCGCGACATCACCAACAAAGAGTTTTGGGATAACCTGTCGAAAAACTTCGAGAAAGCGCTGTTGCTATTAGACAAAGCCGCAAAGCAACATGGAATTGATATTGAAAAAATAATGGCAGAAGATGATGGCAGCGCATATCGCAAGCGGGAGGAGCGCAGAGCAAAAATTATACACAACCATTTTTTGTGGAAAGGCGGAAACCAATATGCTGAGTTTGTTAGCGAGTGGTTAAAAAAGAAAGACGACTTAATGAAAAAAGGAAAAGAGCTTGTTGAGTTTGTTGATATGGGAATTAAAACCCGGGAAATTGCATTGGAAGAAGTTGATATTCTTAAAGATTGCTTAGATGTTGTTAATTGGTATTCGCTTCAAATATCGGTGAAGTTTGCCCGTGCGCTTTCCGGCAAAGGCGAAGACGATAATTGGTTTGAGGAAAATAATTTTCCAAAAGACAGTGATGGCTCGGCTAAAGTTGCTCTCATTGGAATTGACCGTTCAATTTCTGCTTGGACAAAAATCAGCGAATACTTTCCTGAGCGCGAAGATGAAATTTTAACCATGCTTGGCTTGTTGGATAAATTACGAAGAGTGGGGGAAGAAGAATTTCCTGTTGCAAGAAAATTTAAGAGACCGGGGTTTGATGAGTGACGCCCAAAAAAGTAAAAGAAGTTGTTGGTGACGCATCGCAAAGCCGATGCTAAAACACCAACAACGGCAAAAGAAAAGAACTGGTTTCGGTTGGTGGAGACACCAACCGTAAGGAATTTTTCTGTTTTGGAAATTTAATACCTCCGTTGTATTTAATTATTTTAGCACAATGAGTCATCAATTTCAAATTCGGCTTACAGAACTATTGCGCACATTTCCGTTGAAACGCGCGGCTCTCTTTGGTTCATTTGCGCGCAATGAAGCAGATGATAATAGTGATATTGATATTTTAATTGAGCCTAAAAGCGGGTTCACTCTTTTTGATATGCTGCGCATGGAAGAAACGTTAAGAGAGAAACTGAATCGAAAGATTGATTTAGTTGAATTCTCTGCTATTAAACCATCTATTCGGGAACGTGTACTTGAGCAAGCGGTTACTTTAATATGAAAGAGCGCGATGTCAATGTTTACCTAAAGGATATTCTTGAATCTATCGAAGCCATCAACCAATACATTTCTGAAATGAGTGAGTTTGACTTCAATCAAAATCTCTTAGTTCAGGATGCCGTTATTCGCAGATTTGAAATTATCGGAGAAGCGGCTGCTAAGGTTCCTGTTGACTTCAGAGAAAAGTGTCCGCAAATTGAATGGCGTTTGATGAGTGACATGCGGAATAAACTTATTCATGAATATTATGGCGTTTCTACTTCTACCATATACAATACTGCTAAAAGTGAATTGCCAAAGCTGAAAGAAACGCTGTCGGACATTATTGGTTAGACATCTCAAATACCACTCCGCTCAACTCACTCAATCTCTCATCCGCCTCTTTCATCGTTCTCACTTTCTCAAACGTAAGCACCAAAAACTTTTCGGTTTCGCGCAGGTAAATGCCCTGCTTATGTTGCTGAACATATTCGAGAATTTTAGAGAACACCGTGCTTTTGTAAAAACTTGATTCCTGATTGGCTACAAAGTAGCAGCGCATGATTTTATTTTTGAGAATGATTTGCTCCATGCCGAGTTTGGTAGCCATCCATTTCAGGCGCATGGCTTCAAACAATTCAAACACGGATTCAGGCACGGGACCAAAGCGGTCGTGGAGTTGCTCTTCATATTTCTTTAAGCCTTCTTCATCTTTAATGTCGTTCAGTTCGCGGTAGAGGAGCATTCGCTCGGTAGTGTTGGAGACATACTCGTTCGGAATGAGCATTTCTAAATCGGTTTCAATAGCGCAGTCGCGCACATAGTCATGGGTGCGCTCAAGTTCATCTTTGTAAAGGTCTTTGAAATCGGTTTGCTTGAGTTCGCGCACAGCTTCATCCAAAATCTTTTGGTAAACATCCAAACCAATCTCGGCAATAAAGCCGCTTTGCTCCGCGCCCAGCATATTGCCCGCTCCGCGAATATCCATATCGCGCATGGCAATGTTGAAGCCGCTTCCTAAATCAGAAAACTCTTCGATGGTTTTTAAACGCTGACGGCTTTCGTTGCTCAGTGTGCTTAGCGGAGGCGCGAGTAAATAACAGAACGCATGTTTGTTGCTCCGCCCCACACGTCCGCGCAACTGGTGCGTATCGCTGAGACCAAACTGATGCGCGTTGTTGATGATGATAGTGTTGGCATTTTCAATGTCAATTCCGCTTTCGATAATGTTGGTGCAAAGGAGCACATCGTATTCGCGGTTGATGAATTTGAGGAGGACTTCTTCTAAATGGTCGCCTTGCATTTGTCCGTGTGCGACACCGATGTCAATGTTCGGCACAATCTTCATGAGCATCTCTTTCACTTCGCCAATATCGCGCACGCGGTTATGCACGAAGAACACCTGACCTCCGCGATAAATTTCATATTCAATTGCTTCTTTGATTAATTCAGGGTCCACAGGTCCTACTTCAGTAGTGATAGGTTGTCGGTTCGGTGGCGGTGTGTTGATGATAGATAAATCTCGTGCACCCATTAGCGAAAACGAAAGCGTGCGAGGAATTGGAGTAGCTGTAAGTGTGAGCGTATCTACATTCGCTTTTATGGTCTTCAATGTTTCTTTCGTTCCTACTCCGAATTTCTGTTCTTCATCAATAATCATCAAGCCGAGGTCTTTGAATTTTACATTCTTACCTACAAGACCGTGCGTGCCGATGATGATATTTATTTTTCCTTCCGCTAATCGCGTCAGTGTATCTTTTTTCTCCCTCGCTGTTTTGAAACGATTGAGATAATCTACTTCCACAGGAAAATCTGCAAGCCGTTCTTTAAAAACTTTGTGATGTTGCATCGCCAGAATAGTAGTAGGCACCAGCACCGCTACTTGCTTACCATCGGTTGCTGCTTTGAATGCGGCACGGATGGCGATTTCTGTTTTACCAAAACCCACATCGCCACAGACTAATCTGTCCATGGGTGACAAGGCTTCCATATCGCGCTTCACATCTTCGGTAGCTTTTGCCTGGTCGGGCGTGTCTTCATACATGAAAGACGCTTCCAACTCATTCTGCATATAACCATCGGGTGAAAACTGAAACCCTTTGGATGCTTTACGCTTGGCATACAACTGAATTAAATCAAACGCGAGTTCCTTAATTCGCTTCTTCGTTTTCTTTTTGAGGTTGCTCCAGGTATCGGTGCCGAGCTTGTTCACACGGGGCGCCTCGCCATCCTTACCTACATACTTCGAAATTTTGTGGAGGCTCTGAATGCCCACATACATAATATCGTTGCCCGCATAAATAATGCGCACACACTCTTGCTCCACTTCTCCGTTAGGAGTCTTTTGAACAATTTTTTCGAGACCGCTGAAAACTCCCACGCCATGGTCTATGTGTGTTACAAAATCTCCGGGCTTTAGTTCGCGGAGGGTTTTCATGAGCAGCGCTTTATCGCGGCTGAAGCCCTGACGCAGATTGTATTTGTGGTAGCGGTTGAAAATCTGGTGGTCGGTGTAGAAGCAGATTTTTAAATCGTCATCAATAAAGCCATGATGAATGCCCACATGCACAGGTGCGAATACTTCTTCGTTGGTTTTGCCGTCT